>JAKFXU010000344.1 GCA_021731215.1 Rhodoferax sp. | reverse complement strand
AAGCCACCATGAACCCAACAAACTCCCAAGCAACGACGCAACCGGGCGCCCTGTCCCACCTCAAGGTGCTCGACCTGTCCCGCGTCCTGGCCGGCCCCTGGTGCACCCAGATGCTGGCCGACCTCGGCGCCGACGTGATCAAGGTCGAGCGCCCTGGCGCCGGCGACGACACGCGCCACTGGGGCCCCCCGTTCCTGCAGGACACCAACGGAAACGACACCGATCAGGCCACCTACTTCACCGCCTGCAACCGCAACAAGCGCTCCATCACGATCGACATGGCGAACGCTGAGGGCCAGGCGCTGATTCGCCAGATCGCACTGCAAAGCGACATTCTGGTGGAGAATTTCAAGGTCGGCGGCCTGGCGCAGTACGGGCTGGACTATGCCAGTTTGAAGGGCCTCAACCCGCGCCTGATCTACTGCTCGGTCACCGGCTTTGGCCAGGACGGGCCCTATGCCGAGCGCGCCGGCTACGACCTGATGATCCAGGCCATGAGCGGCATGATGAGCATCACCGGCCGCCCCGACGAGGTGGCTGGCGGCGGCCCCTTGCGCGTGGGCGTGGCGCTGACCGACATCTTCACCGGCGTCTACGCTTCGACCGCGATTCTGGCCGCGCTGGAAGTGCGCAACCGCAGCGGGGCGGGCCAGCACATCGACATGGCGCTGCTCGACGTCGGCATGGCGATTCTGGCCAATCAGGCGGCCGGCTTTTTGAACACCGGCCAGGTGCCGCAGCGCCAGGGCAACAGCCACCCGAGCCTGGCGCCGTATCAGGACTTCCCCACACTTGATGGTGCCATGCTGCTGGCGATTGGCAACGACGGCCAGTTCAAGCGTTTTTGTCAGGCGGTCGAGCGCCCCGAGTGGGCGGCCGATGCGCGCTTTACCAGCAACAGCTTGCGGGTCAAAAACCGCGAGGTCTTGATTCCAGCCATGCAAGCCCTGACGCGCAGTCGCAGCACGGCGCAGTGGATCGCCCTGCTGCAAGACAAGGCCGTGCCCTGCGGCCCGATCAACGACATCGGCCAGGCCTTTGGCGACGCCCAGGTCAAGGCCCGCGGTTTGGTGGTCAAGCAGGCGCTGGCGCCCGCCGTTGCTGCGCAAACAGCGACTGCATCCATCGCCAGCGTGGCCAGCCCGCTGCGCCTGACGGCCACCCCACCGGTGCTGCGCCGCGCGCCACCGGCGCTGGGTGAGCATACCGATGAAGTGCTGGCCGGGCTGGGCTTGGACGCGGTGGCTGTTGCCGCTTTGCGTGCGCGTGGGGTGGTGTAGCCGAATAGACCCTGAGATTGGGCCGTGCCGCCCCGCCTCAGTTGGCGGCCTGCAGCTCGGCGTAGCTGGGCGGCTGGCAGCCGGCCCGCGTGCAGTTGATGGCTGCGGCCAGCATGGCTTCGCGCAAGGTGGTGGCCACGCGTGCGCCTGCGTGTTGGGGCGCCAGCGCCCAGTCAGCCAGGCAGTTGCCCCAGAACGTGTCGCCGGCGCCGACGCTGTCAGCCAGGGTGATGGCGGGCACGTCCTGTTCGGCCTGCGCCCCATCGACTTGCAGCCAAGCCCCGTTGCCGCCGAAGGTCAGCGCCACGCGGCTGGCGCCCTGGGCGGTGAAGTGCCGGCTAATTTGGGGCGCGCTGGCGCGGGTCGGGGCGGCAAAGCCCAGCAACTCCAGGTCTTCGTCACTGGCCTTTAGCCAGTCGGCCAGGGCGGCAACTTGCTTGACCGCGCGCAGGTATTGCCCCAGATCGGCGGCCAGCTTGGGGCGCAGGTTCACGTCCACGCTGATGGTCCAGCCCAGCGCCCGCGCACCGGTGACGACGGCGATGACTTTCTGGTGTTCCGGCGGCACCAGCAGCAGCGAGCCGGTGTGCAGCACGCCCGGCGTGGTCCCGGCCAGCGCGGCGAGCACCTGCTCGACCGTGTAATCGCGGTCGGCAATGCCCTCGCGGTAAAAACCGTAGCTGGGCTGGCCCTTGGTCACCTGCACCACCGCCAGCGAGGTCGGCAAGCGACTGGCCGGCAGCAGGGGCTTGACACCGTCACGCCGGAGTTGCTCGCGCATTTGAAGACCGAAGTTGTCGCTCGACAGCGGATTGACAAAGCTCACCGCGGCGCCGCGCAGGGCGGCGGCGCGCGCCAGGTTGAACGGGCTGCCGCCCATGAGGGGGCGCAAGCTGCCATCCATTTGCGCCACACAGTCCATCAGGGCTTCGCCCAGAACCCAGATCGCGGCGCTCATTTTTTCAACAGGCGCTGGCGCCGGATCACGTCGATCCAGACCGCCAGAATGACCACCGCACCAATCGCCATCATCTGGCGGAACTGCGAAATCTCCAGCAGGTTCATGCCATTGCGGATCATGGTGATCAGCACGGCGCCCAGCAGGCTGCCCCAGATGCTGCCACGGCCGCCGAACAGCGAGGTGCCACCCAGAATCACGGCCGCAATGGCGTCGAGTTCAAACATCTGGGCCATCTTGCCGCTGGAAGAGTCCATGCGCGCCATCAGCAGGATAGCACCCATGGCGCAGCTCAGGCCCGACACCACATACACGCCCAGCTTGTACCAGCGGATGTTGATGCCGACCTGGCGCGCGCCCATTTCATTGGAGCCGATGGCGTAGACATAGCGGCCGAGCTTGGTGCTGGAGAGTACGAAGGCCATCACGACAAAGAAAATGCCGGTGATCAGGATCGGCATCGGAATGCCGAGCAGTTCGCCGTAGCCGAGAAAGGGCATGGGGTCCGGCAGGCCGGAGTTGTCAAAGCCGCCGGTCGACTCGAACGCCAGGCCACGCCACAGCGTCAGACCACCGAGGGTGACAATGAACGAGGGGATGCCGACAAAGGCCACCAGATAGCCGTTGAAGATGCCAACTGCGGCACCAATCGCCAGCGCGGCGCCGATGGCAAGGTAAGGGTCGATGCCAAGTTTGATCATCATGTGACCGGCCACGGCGCCGGCCAGTGCCGTCAGGGCGCCCACCGCCAGGTCGACGCCGCCGGTGAGAATGACAAAGGTCTGCCCGCCCGCCAGCAAGGCGATCACCGAGGCCTGCACCAAAATATTGGAGAGGTTGCCGGTGGTCAGGAAATAGGGCGATGCAAAGGTTAACAAGACGCCCAGCACCAACACGGCCACCAGCGCGCCATACCACTCTTGCCGAATGATGGATTTCATGAATACGGTTCCTCCATTGTCAGACGAGCGCCCGCAAGCGCTCGTCCTGGGCTCACAAACGGCGAGCAACTTAAAGCCAGGTCGTCAGACTCGACTCACTTGGCCTTCATGAACTGAGCCACGCCGGAGTCCTTGGCGAACTGGTCCACATTGGCCGGCAGGACCAGGAAGGAGCCGGTGTCGATGCGGGCCTCGACCTTCTTGCCTTCGGCGGCGGCAATGGCGGTTTCCACGCCGACCTGCCCGATTTTGGCCAGCATCTGAGCGGCGTTGGCTTGCTGCCAGCCTTGCTTCATCATGTCCAGGCCGCCGGGGGAGCCGTCAAAGCCGGCGATCTTGATCGAACCGGCTTTCTTGCCGGCTGCCATCATGGCGGCTTTGGCACCCAGGGCGCCGCCGTCCCAGGCGCAGGCGATGACCTTGGCATCCGGGTTGGAGCGCAGGGCGGTCTCGACGCCGTTCTGGGCCATGGTCTGGTCCCAGGTGGTGGACACTTCAACCACTTTGACATTTTTGCGCACCGCGTTGAGGCCGTCCAGGAAGCCTTTCTTGCGCTCCTGTCCGGTGGACTGGCCCAAGTCGCCGGTGATGTAGATCACGGTGTCGCCATCCTTGACTTGTTCAGCCGTCCATTTGCCTTGCACCATGGCCGCCTTGATGTTGTCGGTGGCGACGTAGGACGTGATTTTGGCGCCCGAGATGCCGGTATCAACGGCAACCACCGCGATGCCGGCGGCCAGGGCCTTGTTCACCGCCGGGGCAATGCCGGCGCTGTCCACCGGAGCGATGGCAATGGCGTTGACCTTGCGCGTGATCATGTCTTCAACGATGGCGAGCTGCTTGGACAGTTCGCCTTTTTCAGCGGCGAGCTGGATGAACTTGACGCCTTTTTTCTGGCCCGCTTTTTGCGCGCCGCCATTGATCAGGGTCCAGCCTTCGTTGGTGTTGCCGTTGGTGATGTAGGCAATGGTGGTTTCGGCCATGGCGGCCGTCACCAGGCCAGCGGTGGCCATGGCAATCGCCAAACGGCCCAATGCGCGCTTCAAGCTCATAGAAATATCTCCGGTGTGGTTGGGTGGAAGCAGCGAAGGCGGATGCCTGTCACTTGCTGGAAACGGATTTAAACAGAAATCATGACTAAATAAACCTAGGGGTTTTACTAATAGCAAAGATTTTTTTCCCTGGCATGCTATGTCCTCATCTTCAAATGAGCATTCCATGACTTCATCTACACCCGTTTTGCAGATCAGTGGCCTGACCAAACACTATGGCGGGGTTAAAGCCCTTACCGACGCTGGTTTTAGCCTGATGCCAGGCGAACATGCGGCCATCGTCGGCGACAACGGCGCTGGCAAGAGTACGTTCGTGCGTCTGATCACCGGGGCCGAGTCGCCCAATGCGGGCGACATTCGCCTCGACGGCAGAAAGGTCAGTTTTGCCTCGCCGCTGGATGCCCGCGAGCAGGGTATCGAGACCGTTTATCAGACGCTGGCGCTGGCGGAAGACCTGGATGTGCCGGCCAATATCTTTTTGGGCCGCGAGATCACGCGCCTTAACCTGGGCCCTTTGTCGATCCTCAATCACAAGGCCATGCGCGAGCGATCGACCGCGATGCTGTCCACCACCGGTGTCAAAATTCAGGATATGTCGGAAAGCCTGCGCGGCATGTCTGGCGGCCAGCGCCAGTGCGTGGCCATTGCCCGCGCCGCCGGTTTTGCCAAAAAGCTGATTATTCTGGATGAGCCCACCGCCGCGCTGGGCGTGGCCGAAACCGCCCGCGTGGAGCAGATCATCAAGGGGCTCAAGCAGCAGGGCATCGCGCTGATCATCGTCAGCCACAACCTGCGCCAGGTGTTCGAGCTGGCGGACCGGGTCTGGGTTTTTCGGCAGGGCCGCATTATTTGCCAGCGCCTCACCAGCCAGACCCATCCGGAAGAAATCGTGGGCCTGATCACCGGCGCAATTGACCCGGCAAGCCTGCCGAGCGAGGCAGCGCTCGTATGCTGAAAGGCATTGATCCGCTGTTGACACCCGAGCTGCTGATGCATTTGTCAGCCATGGGTCATGGGGAATGGGTGGCGGTGGTGGACGCCAATTTCACCGCTGATTTCCTGAGCCAGGGCAAGCCGGTGGTGCGACTGCCTGGCCATTCGCTGGAGCGCGTCAGCCGGGCCGTGCTGTCGGTCATTCCCTTGGCCGAGGATGTGCAGCAGCCGGTGGCCTATATGCGGACCTGTCACCAAGCCGATAGTTACCGCAGCGCGGCTCAGCAGGCCGTCGTCGCTGCCCTGGAACAAGAGGGCTTGCCGGCTGAACGCATCCAGGCGGTCGAACGCTTCGCTTTTTATGACAAGATCAAGCACGCCAGCCTGCTGGTGCAAAGTGGCGAATCCACGCCCTATGGCAACGCCATGTTCTGCAAGGGCGTGATCCTCAACTGACTTCAGGAATAGATTTGACCGCGACGCCTTCTTTCGTCCGTGACCCGCGCCTGATGCGCGGCTCCAACCACAGCGGCATGCGCCAGTTCAACGAGCGCATCGTGCTGCAGGCGATCCGCCGCGAAGGCGCCATCGCCAAGGCTGATCTGGCGCGTTTGACCCAGTTGTCCACGCAAACGGTGTCGATCATCGTCAACCGCCTGCTCGATGATGGCCTGCTGATCAAGCAGAACCGGGTGCGCGGCAAGATCGGCCAGCCTTCGATTCCGCTGTCGCTCAATCCCGAGGGTGTTTTCAGCATCGGACTGCAGGTCGGGCGGCGCAGTCTGGAGGTGATGGTGTCCGACTTTCTCGGCCAGCCGCGACACCGTCTGCAGTTCCACTACCCTTATCCCGATCCGAAAGTGGTGCTGCCCAACATCCAAGCCGGCCTGGAGCAGATGCGCTCGACGCTGGCAGACGATTGGGGGCGCACGGTCGGTATCGGCCTGACCGCCCCCCTGTCCATGGACAAGTGGTCGGACCTGCTCGGCGGCGCGGCGGGCAAGGCCTTGTCGCGCTGGGAGGAAATTGATCTGCTCGATAGCGTCCAGGCCTTGACCGATTTGCCGGTGCAGTTTGCCAAGGACACGACCGCCGCCTGCATGGCTGAAATGCTGCAGGGGCAGGGTTTGCACATCGATAACTACCTGTATGTGTTTGTTGGCACCTTCGTCGGCGGTGGACTGGTGCTGGCCGGGCACATCATGGCCGGGCCACGCGGCAATGCCGGGGCGATCGGTTCGATGCCGACTGGCGTCGGTGCAGCGGGTCAGCAACCGGCGCAGCTGTTGCAGATGGCTTCGGGCTGGCAACTGGAGCAGGGGCTGGAAGCGGCCGGCTTCGACCCCCAACTGGTGCACGACGACAGCATCATGGACGCCACCTACGCAGCCGTTACCACGCCCTGGCTGGTGCAGGCCAGCCAGGCGCTGGCGATGACGGTGGTCAGCGCCACCGCCCTGCTGGACCTGGACGCCGCCGTGATCGACGGCTCGCTGGGCCCCTCGCTGATCAAGGCCCTGATTGCCTCTACGCGCGAACATCTGGCGCATTACAACCTGGAGGGGCTGGAGCCACCCAGCATCGTGCCCGGTCTGGTTGGCGCCCATGCGCGGGCACTGGGCGGCTCGCTGCTGCCACTGCACACGCAGTTTTTTCCGATCAAAGACATTTTTCTGAAGCAGGATCTGGTGTGAAAATTTATCTCGATAGCGCCGACATGCGCGCCTGGACGCTGCCGCCCGGCTGTCCCCCGGTGCAGGGCGTGACCACCAACCCGAGCCTGGTTTATCAGGCCGGTTTGCCGGTGACCTTGGCGACCTATGTGCGCTTGCTGCAGGCAACTGCTGACCATGGCCTGGCCGAGCTGATGCTCCAACTGCCTTCCAGTGACCCGGTGCAGGCCGTGCAATGGCTGGCCAGCTTGCAGCCGGTTGCTGAAAAAGCCAAGGTGAGCCTGACCATCAAGCTGCCCTGCCATCCGGACTGGCTGCCCTGCATCCAGGCCCTGCAGCAGGCCCGGCAGACCATTTTGCTGACCGGCTTATCCAATCCGGTGCAGCTTCTGTGGGCGCAATCGCTGCAGGTGGCCTATGTGGCGCCCTATGTTGGCCGCCTGGCCGCTGATGGCCGCGATGTCTGGGCGCTGATGCAGGCCTGTGTCGCGGTGCAGGCCAAGGGCCCGGCGCTGCTCGCCGCCAGCATCAAGTCGCCCGACGTGCTGGCGCGCCTGATCGGCTGCGGTGCGGCGGCCGTGACGCTGGCGCCGGGCAGTTGGGTGGCGTGGGCCCGTGACGCCCTGACGCAAAGCGCCATGGAACAGTTCGATCGTGACAGCCAGGCCAGCCTGAATCAGGTCAACTGAGCTGTCGATTCAGCGTCCACTGCAGCGCGGCCTAACGACGCGCCGGTGCACGGTGTAAACCCGCTTTACTTGGCCAGCACGCGCGCCATCTCCAGGCACTTGCTCGAATAGCCCCATTCGTTGTCGTACCAGGACACCACCTTGACGAAGGTGCTGTCCAGCGCCATGCCGGCGTCGGCGTCGAACACGCTGGTGCAGCTCTCGCCGCGGAAGTCAGTGGACACCACTTTGTCTTCGGTGTAGCCCAGCACGCCCTTCATGGCGCCAAGGGAGGCGGCCTTCATGGCGGCGCAGATTTCGGCGTAACTGGCGGGCTTGTTCAGCTCCACCGTCAGATCCACTACCGACACGTCGCTGGTCGGCACGCGGAACGACATGCCGGTGAGCTTCTTGTTGAGTTCGGGGATCACCACGCCGACCGCCTTGGCGGCGCCGGTGCTGCTCGGGATGATGTTTTCCAGAATGCCACGCCCGCCGCGCCAGTCTTTGTTGGACGGGCTGTCCACCGTTTTCTGGGTCGCAGTCGCCGCGTGCACCGTGGTCATCAGGCCGCGCTTGATGCCCCAGGTGTCGTTGAGCACCTTGGCTACCGGGGCCAGGCAGTTGGTGGTGCAGGAGGCGTTGGAGATGATGGCCTGGCCGGCGTAACTGCTGTCGTTGACGCCGTAGACGAACATCGGCGTGTCGTCCTTGCTGGGGGCCGACAGGATGACCTTTTTGGCGCCGGCGCTGATGTGCTTTTGCGCCGTTTCCTGGGTCAGGAACAGGCCGGTCGATTCGATCACGATGTCGGCGCCGACTTCGTTCCACTTCAGCTCAGCCGGGTCTTTGACGGCGGTGAGGCGAATTTTCTTGCCATTGACGATCAGGTTGCTGCCTTCGACCGCGATCTCGCCCTTGAAGCGGCCGTGCACCGAGTCGAACTGCAGCATGTAGGCCAGGTACTCGGGCTCCAGCAGGTCGTTGATGCCGACCACTTCAATGTCCTTGAAGTTTTGTACCGCGGCACGGAACACCATGCGCCCGATGCGGCCAAAGCCGTTGATGCCAATCTTGATCGTCATAATTTTCTCCAATAGTTAAAACTTGAAACTGACCTAATTACTTGCGCAAAACCTGTTCCACGGTGTCCGCCACATTCTCGGGCGTAAAGCCGAAGTGCTGGAACAAGACCGGCGCCGGCGCCGACTCGCCATAGCTGTCGATGCCGACCACGGCGGCGCAGCCGTATTTCCACCAGCCCTCAGTCACGCCCATTTCAACCGCGATGCGCGGCACACCGGCCGGCAGCACCGCGCTCTTGTAGGCCGCCTCCTGCTGGTCAAAGGTGGTGTTGCTCGGCATGGAGACGACGCGCACCGCTATTCTGCGGGTCGCCAGCAACTCCTGCGCCTTGAGTGCCAGTTGAACTTCGGAGCCGGTGGCGATGATGACGGCCTGGGTCTTTTTCTTCAGGCCCACTTCAGACGGCTCGGCCAGCACGTAAGCGCCCCGGCTGATGTCGCCCAGACTGGCCTTGGGTGCGTAGTTGATGTTCTGGCGCGACAGCAGCAGGGCGGTCGGTTTTGCTTTGTTCTGCAGGGCCACGGCCCAAGCGACGGCGGTCTCGGCCGTGTCACCGGGGCGCCAGACGTCCAGGTTGGGGATCAGGCGCAGGCTGGCGGCGTGCTCGATCGACTGGTGCGTCGGGCCGTCTTCGCCCAGGCCGATCGAGTCGTGCGTGAACACATGCACCACGCGCAGCTTCATCAGTGCCGCCATGCGGATGGCGTTGCGGCTGTAGTCGCTGAAAGTCAGGAAGGTGCCGCCGTAGGGGATGTAGCCACCATGCAGCGCGATGCCGTTCATGATGGCGGCCATGCCGAACTCGCGCACGCCGTAGTTGATGTGGCGCCCGCCGACTGCCACGCCCGCCGCGTTCACGGTTTGCACCACGCCGCCGCTGACGGCAAAACGCAAACTCGGGGTGCTCTTGGTGTTGGTCAGATTCGAGCCGGTCAGGTCGGCCGAGCCGCCCAACAGTTCGGGCAGGGCGGCGGTGAACGCTTCCAGCGCCAGTTGCGAGGCTTTGCGCGAAGCCACGGTCTCCATCTTGGTGTGGGCCGCCACCGCCGTGTCCACCGCCACCTGGTTGAAGTTCTTGGGCAGTTCGCCCTTCATGCGGCGCACCAGCTCCTTGGCCAATGCCGGATGGGCGGCCTTGTAGGCAGCAAACTTCTCGTTCCAGGCCTGCTCGGCATTGGCGCCGGCGGCCTTGGCGTCCCACGCGGCGTACACGTCTTGGGGGACGGTGAACGGCTTGTGCGGCCAGGCCAGCGCTGCGCGCGTGAGCGCGATTTCTGGCGCACCCAACGGTTCGCCGTGCGCCTTGGCGGTGTTGGCGCGGTTCGGGCTGCCTTTGCCGATAGCGGTCTTGCAAATGATCAGGGTCGGCTTGTCGGTCGATTGCTTGGCTTCGGTGATGGTGTTGGCGACCAGTTGGGCATCGTGGCCGTCGATCGGACCGAGCACGTTCCAGCCGTAGGCGGCAAAGCGCAGCGCCGTGTTGTCAATGAACCAGGGCGCGACCTGGCCGTCGATGGAGATGCCGTTGTCGTCATACAAGGCGATCAACTTGTTGAGTTTCCAGGCACCGGCCAGCGCCGCCGCTTCGTGGCTGATGCCCTCCATCAGGCAGCCGTCGCCCATGAAAGCGTAGGTGTGGTGGTTGATGACCGCATGGCCCTCGCGATTGAACTCGCTGGCCAGCAGCTTTTCTGCCAGCGCCATGCCGACCGCGTTGCTGATGCCCTGACCGAGCGGGCCGGTGGTGGTCTCGACACCGGGGGTCACGCCCATTTCCGGGTGACCGGCAGTTTTGCTGTGCAACTGGCGGAAATTCTTCAGCTCGGCCATGGGCAGCTTGTAGCCGGTCAGGTGCAGCACCGAATAGAGCAGCATCGAGGCGTGGCCATTGGACAGCACGAAGCGATCCCGGTCAAACCAACTGGGATTGGCCGGGTTGTGCTTGAGGTGCTGACCCCACAAGGCCACTGCCATATCGGCCATGCCCATCGGCGCGCCCGGGTGGCCCGAGTTGGCCTGCTGCACGGCGTCCATCGCCAGCGCGCGGATCGCATTGGCCATGTCGGCGCGGTTTGCGCTGCTGGTTTGTTCTGCTTGTTCTATATCAGCCATCTGTGCCAACTCCGGGATAGTTCTGGGGGATAGGGGGAAAACCGGCTATTTTACGGGGCTATGAAGCAAGGCCGCGCCAAGGGTTGACGTATGCTATGCGACGCTGCCCAGGACCGGCCCGAGCAGACCGCTGGACCGCCTTTCACCCTAACCTGGAATATTCCCGTGAGCAAACTGTTTTCTCCCCTGACCCTGCCGTCCCCCCGCGGCGGCCTGACCCTGCCCAACCGGATCGTGGTGGCACCGATGTGCCAGTACGCGGCGCGCGACGGCGAAACCACCGACTGGCACCTGATGCACTGGGGCAATATGCTCAACAGCGGGGGCGCCCTGTTCACCATCGAGGCCACCGCGGTGCTGCCCGAAGGCCGCATCACGCCGGCCTGCCTGGGGCTGTGGGACGAGCGCACCGAGCGCGCCCTGAGCGACACGCTGGCGCGCGCGCGCGCACTCGCGCCGGCCACGGCGGTCTGCATTCAATTGGCCCATGCCGGGCGCAAGGCCTCCAGCGCGCTGCCGTGGCAGGGCGCGCAATTGCTGTCCAGCGCCCAGGGCGGCTGGGAGACCTTTGCGCCGTCAGCCCTGCCCCATTTGCCCAGCGAGCCGCCACCCACGGCCTTGAGCCGGGCCCGGATGAATCAGATCCGCGATGCCTTTGTCACGGCCGCCCAGCGCGCCGCGCGCATCGGCGTCGAGGCGGTGGAAATCCACAGCGCGCACGGCTACTTGCTGCATGAATTCTTGTCGCCCCTGGCCAACCAGCGCGAGGATGAATACGGTGGCAATTTTGACAACCGCATCCGCTTTCCATTGGAAGTATTTGCCGCCGTGCGCCAGGCCTTCGACGGTGTGCTGGGCCTGCGCCTGTCGGCCTCGGACTGGGTCGAGGGTGGCTGGGACGCAACGCAAAGCGCCGAGTTTGCCAAGCGCCTCAAGCTGGCGGGCTGTGATTTCATCCACGTCTCCTCGGGCGGCGTCTCGCCGGCGCAAAAAATTGCGCTTGGCCCGGGCTATCAACTGCCGTTTGCGCGCCAGATCCGTGCCGCCAGCGGCATGGTCACGACCGCCGTCGGGCTGATCACCGAAGCCGCCCAGGCCGAAGCGATTTTGCAGGCCGGCGACGCCGATCTGGTGGCGCTGGCGCGCGCCTTCCTGTACCAGCCGCGCTGGGGCTGGCAGGCCGCCGCCGCCTTGGGTGGCGAAGTAATCGCCCACCCGGCCTACTGGCGCTGCCTGCCACGCGAAGCGCAGGCGGTGTTCGGCCGGGTATCGGTCGGGATGCGCTAGAGCGCGCGCCGCTCAGCCATGCCCCCGATCCATGCCATGATTCTGGCCGCCGGGCGCGGCGAGCGCATGCGCCCACTGACCGACAACTGCCCCAAGCCGCTGCTGGCGGTACGCGGCAAGCCGCTGATGCAATGGCCGCTGGAGGCGCTGGCACGCGGCGGCTTCCGGCGCGCGGTGGTGAACACGGCCTGGCTGGGGGCGCAAATTCCCCAGACGTTTGGCCGTGTTTTTACCGTTTTACCCCTGCAACGCAGGCCCGATACGCCATCCAATGCAGCGCAAATAGCGCTTGCCTACTCGCATGAGGAGCAAGACTTTGGTGGCGCGCTGGAGACCGCTGGTGGTATTGCACGGGCCTTGCCGCTGTTGTGTCCGATCCAGCCCGGCGACCCCGGCGCCGATGCCTTCTGGGTGCTGGCAGGCGACGTGTTCGCGCCCGATTTCATCTTCAGCCAATCGGCGGTGGAGCGCTTTCTGGCCGGCGGCATGCTGGCCCATCTCTGGCTGGTGTCCAACCCGACCCACAATCCGCGTGGCGATTTTGGCCTGTCGGCGAACCCGCACGACCCCGGCGGCGCAGCGCTGGCCCTGAACCTGCCAGCGCAGGACCGGCGAGCGCGTTTCACCTACTCCACCATCGGCCTTTACCGCAAGCAACTGTTCGCGCCGCCCTGGTGCGACATCCCGCCGGGCAACCCGCAGGGCCTCAGGGCAGCGCTGGCGCCGCTGCTGCGCGTCGCCATGGATCAGGGCCGGGTGTCGGCCGAGCTGTATCAGGGTGACTGGACTGACGTCGGCACGCCAGAGCGGCTGCAGGAATTAAACTCGCGGCCTCAAGCGCGATGGCGCTGATAGCCCGCTTCATCCCGTCCCACGTTGACTGACCGGCCCGATACAGGCCCATTGGAGTTATTCGCCCATGACCGCAACCGCTGCCACCCCGCCTTCCAACTTCGTTCAACGCCGCGCCCGCCTGGCCGCCCTGATTGGCGCCAACAGCATCGCCATCATCCCGACCGCGCCCGAGCAACAGCGCAACCGCGACTCCGATTTTCTGTTCCGACCCG
The DNA here is from genome assembly GCA_021731215.1 of Rhodoferax sp. GTDB lineage: Bacteria > Pseudomonadota > Gammaproteobacteria > Burkholderiales > Burkholderiaceae_C > Rhodoferax. The sequence goes on along the minus strand of JAKFXU010000344.1, from coordinate 832 downwards.
ACAGCTACTTTTATTACCTGAGCGGCTTCAGCGAACCCCAGGCCTGGCTGGTCATCACCGGTGACGGCCAATCCACCCTGTTTTGCGCGCCCAAAGACCTGGAGCGCGAAATCTGGGACGGCTACCGGCTCGGGCCGACTGCCGCCCCCGGGCAGCTCGGCGTGACTGCGGCGTTTTCCGTCGCCGAGCTGGACGCACAGATGCCCGCCCTGCTGGACGGGCGCGATGCCGTCTGCTTCCCCTTCGGCACGCACAAGGGGCTGGAGTCGCGCATTGACGGCTGGCTGGGCCAGCTGCGCGCGCGCGTACGCTATGGCACGCTGGCGCCGCAGCAGCAGCGCGATCTGTGCGGCGTGCTCGATGAAATGCGCCTGATCAAGGACCCAGAGGAGCAGGCCACCATGCGCCGCGCCGCGCAGATCAGCGCCGGCGCCCACATCCGCGCCATGCAATTGAGCGCGCGCATGCTGCGCGCGGGCCAGCCGGTGCGTGAATACCACCTGGACGCCGAGCTGCTGCACGAGTTTCGCCGCCACGGCTCGCAGTGCCCGGCCTATGGTTCGATCGTGGCCGCTGGCGCCAACGCCTGCGTGCTGCACTACCGGGCCGACCAGGCGCCGGTGCGCGATGGCGAGCTGGTGCTGATCGACGCCGGCTGTGAGCTTGACGGCTACGCCTCGGACATCACCCGCACCTTCCCGGCCAACGGCAAATTCAGCGGGCCCCAGCGCGCGTTGTACGAGCTGGTGCTGGCCGCGCAGGAGGCGGCCATCGCCGTCACCCGCGCCGGCGCCCACATCCGCGCCATGCAATTGAGCGCGCGCATGCTGCG
>JAKFXU010000346.1 GCA_021731215.1 Rhodoferax sp. | reverse complement strand
TGGACCTGCTGAACAAGCACTCGATCGAGGGCTTCACCGGCGCCAAGGGCCTGATGCCGGCACGCGGTGGCGCTGCCACGCTGTCCGACGACGAGGTCAAGGCCGCGGTGGCCTTCATGGTCGATCAGTCGCGCTGATCGGTCTTGTTCAGAGATCAGGCACGCCTCTTGCTCTGTTCCGATTCGCAGCAGCCGACGCCGCGCCAGCCACGCTCATCGCACGCCCACAAAAAAAGCCGGTCAACGACCGGCTTTTGCAGGGGCCTTGCCGCCTGACTTTACTTGGCGGCTGCGGGCGCAGCGGCCGGTGCCGCCGGCTCGGCCATCTTGGCGCCGGCCGCGTTGGCCATATAGACCACGGCGCGACCGATTTCCAGCGCTTCAAAATCACCACCGCCCTGGGCCGCCATGGCGCCCTTGCCTTTGAGGGTGGAATTCAGCAGTGCTTCATAGCCGGTTTTGAGGCGGGGCGCCCAGGCGGCCACGTCGCCGAGCTTGGGGGCCCCGGCGGCGCCGCTGGTGTGGCAGGCGGTGCACTGGGCGTTGTAGACCTGTTCGCCGCTCTTGAGTTGCCGGTTGGCATCCCGAATCTCGATCGAGCCAATTTTCTGGATCCGGGCCGCCACGGCTTTTTCCAGGTCCACTGCGCCGGCCGCGGGTTTGTTGCCCGATGTCACGTAGTACACCAGACCCATAATGACAAATACCGGCACCACAAAGGAGAAGAAGACGGCAAGCAGCAATTGCTTGGGGGTTTTGACGGGACCGGTATGGGCCTCAGCGTGAACATTGGCGGGGCTGTTGTCGCTCATGGTGTCCTCTGAAAATCGGGGGGCTTGGAAGGCAGCCTGCGATTATAGCGGTCACGCCCCAGAAAACACCTACAATGCAGCCTTCGGTTTGCGGCTGTAGCTCAGTGGATAGAGTATTGGCCTCCGAAGCCAAGGGTCGTGGGTTCGATCCCCGCCAGCCGCACCAACACCCTTCATGTCCTTGATTCATAAGGACTTTCTGGAAGTGGTGTGGACTGCTACATCGCCTTGCTACAAAAGGGCGACAGTAATGCAGTACTTATTCCGACGCGGGGGCCTGTGGTGGGTGCGTCTTGTCGTGCCTGAGCGGTTACGGGCAGCGGCAGGCCGACGCGAGTTCATCCAGTCGTGTCGGACATACGAATTTTCAATGGCGAAGTTAGTCGCAGCCGAGTTGCTTTCTAGCTGGAGGCGGCAGCTTTTCGCGTTAGAGTTCGCCACCATGCCAATTGATCTACTGAAAATCGCGGAACGGTCGAGTGCATTCGTCCGCAGTGGCCATTACTCACTCGAAGAGGCTGCATGGCGAAGCAGCTCGGACTGTCCCGCGCGGCCATCTACCGGGTGTTGAAGAGTCCCGCCGAGGCATTTGCCAGCCTCGGGGCATGGAGCTGACTGATGGGTGAAAGAGGATAGCGGGAGGCCGAGTGGGTCTAATGGCTTGGAGTATGAACTTGAGTCGAGTAACGCTGATCTCGGTAGGGATTCACACAAATAAAAACCAAAAGTATTTGGTATTCATGCGAAAATCTTTCCATAGAAAGCAAAGAAGATCAGAATGAACACCCAATCTAAAGCAAAGGTTGATCCAGGCTACGTACTCGCCAAGGCAGTGGGGCGTGCAACTGAATTGCTCGGACTTTCGGGTGCTGCGGTCGCCCGCATCGTTGGGTCGAGTGAGCCCACTATTTCCCGAGTCCTCAGAGGTGATCGGACGATCGACCCCCTATCGAAAGAGGGTGAGTTGTCTTTGCTGCTGGTTCGGGTCTTTCGCTCGTTGGACGCGCTCGTGGGCACCGACGATCAGAAACGTATTGCTTGGATGCGTGGTCACAATAAAGCGCTTGGCGGAATTCCTGCAAAGCTAATTGAGCGGGCCGATGGTTTAGTTGCCACGCTGAACTATCTCGATGGGATGCGGGCGCCCGCATGACCGAGGCTGCATGGAGCACCAGTTGGTTTCAAACTGGGGTGGACAACATGACCATGCAGGCTTGGCGCGGCGTAGAGGCGCAGCATGTGGTTTCGACGATGCGGCTAGTAGACTCGGCCGAAGAGCAACAGGTGCTGGAGCAGATGCTGGAGGGGAGTAAACCGCCTCTGCCGGACATGAAGTCCCAGAAGCACTATTTGCTCTCAACTCCATTTCGTTACCGACCTCAGCATCCGAGCCGCTTCCGGCGGGCAGGAACGCTTGGGGTCTGGTATGGTTCCGAGGAACTCTATGCAGCTTGTGCCGAAGTAGCTTACTGGCGCCATCGCTTCATACTAGACAGCGTGCCGCTATCGAAAACCGAGCTCTTGACCGAGCACACCTTCTTCCAGGCCGAAGTGAGCGGTACAGCCATTGACTTGATGAGTCCGCCATGGGTGAAATCGCACGCAACATGGACTCACGGAAGCGACTACGCCGAAACGCACGCCCTAGCTGACGCAGCAAAGGACATGGGGGTCCAATGGATTTGCTACGAGTCAGTGCGAGCCCCGGGTAGACGCTGCGCTGCGGTGCTGGATGTTGACGCACTCGAAATGGGCAACCAAGGCTTCATGCAGCAGACATGGCATTGCAGAGCTACCCGTGAGAGCGTCAGCATGGTTCGTCAGACCGAGCGGTACGATTGGCCCTTCTGATTCAAGCGCCACAAGTCTGATGCGTGATGCAAAACGCTGATACATAATTGCCGCATTACACGGTGATGTAGGTTGGCAAAAGACATGGGTTCGATCCCTGCCAGCCGCACCAATTGAGCGTTTCCAACGTCTCACAACATCAAGAAAAACCCGCATGTCCGTTGGCATGGCGGGTATTTTTTGCCTCACGCCACATCCAGCGCCAGCATCACATCTGCCCCTTGTCCGGTCACCGCAGCCCAGCCGCATCATTTGGCTGGCGGCGAGAGCGGCGCGCCGCGTGGGGCCATGGCTATAAGCACATGGTCGGGTCCGGGTAAGGGATGAAAAAAGTGGGGCGCATTGTCCCCGGCTGCTGGCCTGGGTCACAATCAAACCATGCAATCGTCAATTTTGTCAGTGCAGGGTTTGCGCAAGTGTTATGGCGACAGCACGGTGGTTGACGATGTTTCGTTCACCCTCGAGGCGGGCGAGTGCCTGGGCGTGATCGGCCCCAACGGTGCCGGCAAGACCACCACCATCCGCATGTGCCTGGGGCTGAGTACGCCCGATGAGGGCCGCATTGTTTATTTTGCCGGGCCCGGTGCCGCGGAAGGCTGGCAGATGCCGCGCGACGCGCTGGCGATCAAGGCGCAGCTCGGCGTGGTCAGCCAGTTCGACACGCTCGATCCCGACTTCTCCTGCGCCGAGAATCTGCTGGTGTACGGCCGTTACTTCGGCCTGAAGGAGGCGCAGATTCGCGCGCGCATCCCGGCGCTGCTGGAATTTGCCAGCCTGACGCACAAGGCGCAGGTCAAGCCCGGCGAACTGTCGGGTGGCATGAAGCGCCGCCTGAGCCTGGCGCGCGCCCTGGTCAATGATCCGCGGCTGCTGCTGCTCGATGAGCCGACCACTGGGCTGGACCCGCAGGCGCGCCACCTGATGTGGGAGCGCCTGCAACGGCTGTTGCAGCAGGGCAAATCGATCCTGCTGACCACCCACTTCATGGACGAGGCCGAGCGCCTGTGCACGCGCCTGGTTGTGCTCGACCACGGCAAAAAAATTGCCGAGGGCCGCCCGCGCGACCTGATCGCCCGGCATCTGGAGCCCGACGTGGTCGAGGTCTATGGCAACGGCGCCCTGGCGCTGATGGACGCGCCGCTCAAAGCACTGGCAGCGCGGGTCGAGGTCAGTGGCGAAACGGTATTTTTCTACACCCAGGACGCCAAGCCGCTGTTGACCGCACTCAACGCTTACCCGCAGCTGCGCACCCTGCACCGGCCGGCCAATCTGGAAGACCTGTTCCTGAAATTGACCGGGCGCCAAATCAGGGAAGACGCCTGACATGCCAACCGAAATCAGCACCGATTGCCCTCACCCCGACCCTCTCCCAAAGGGCGAGGGCGTGAACAGCCCTGCGGATGTTTCAGGATGCCCTCACTCCAAGCCGCGCCCAAAGGGCGAGCGGCTGGCGCGCGCGCCCAGCGTGTGGCGTGCGCCCGAGCTGTCGCTGCGTTTTTGGCCGGTGTTGTTGCGCAACCTGCTGGTCTGGCGCAAGCTGGCCCTGCCCAGCCTGGTGGGCAATATCGCCGAGCCGCTGATGTGGCTGGTGGCCTTTGGCTACGGCATGGGCGCACTGGTCGGGCAGGTCAACATGGCCGGCCCCAATGGCATGGTGGCGGTGCCCTACATCCTGTTTCTGGCCAGTGGCTCGATCTGCATGAGCGCCATGCAGGCGGCCTCGTTCGAGGCGCTGTACTCGGCCTTTTCGCGCATGCACGTGCAAAAAACCTGGGACGGCATCCTGAATGCGCCGGTCAACCTGGACGACATCGTGCTGGCCGAAATGCTGTGGGCCGCGTTCAAGGCCCTGTTCACCGTGACCGCGATCCTGGGCGTGATGCTGGCCCTGGGCATCAGCTACAGCCCGAAGCTGCTGGTGGCCTGGCCGGTGTTGCTGGGGGTGGGCATCACCTTCAGTTGCATTGCCCTCATTTTCAACGCGCTGGCCCGCGGTTATGATTTTTTCACCTACTACTTCACGCTGTTTCTGACGCCCATGATGTTTCTGAGCGGCATCTTTTTTCCGCTGGAGCAACTGCCCCAGATGGTGCGCACGGTGTCGAGCTGGCTGCCGCTGACCAACGCGGTCGAGCTGGTGCGACCGCTGTTCATGGACCAGTGGCCGGCCGACCCGCTGCGCCATGGCGGGGTGCTGCTGGCCTACGCGGTGGCGGGTTTCTGGCTGGCACTGGCGCTGACGCGCAAGCGCTTTCGGGGCTGAGCTTAGCCGCCGCGCCGGGCCGCCCCAATGAAATAGTGGCCCCGAGGGGCTGGAGCCTGCGGCTCCAAGCCTGCTTGAGCAGGTTTGGACAGGCGACAGAGGCGAAGCGTCTCGCGAGCCGCGGCCTGCAAGGCCTCGCGCAGTACACGAAGTGACAAGCGTGGGGGCCAGGCCTAAATCACCCGGGCCCGTATCACGTGCTGGATGGCTTGGATTGAGGTGATCACCGCTGCCGCCGGTGGTGCTTCAACGTCGATGATGTTGAAGGCCAGCTCGCCGCGGCTCTTGTTCATCATGTCGATGACGTTGACTTGGTGGTCCGCCAGCACCGACAGCACATGGCCCAGCACGCCCGAGACGTTGTCGTTGCAGAACGTGATGCGGGCGGTGCCGGGGGTGCGGCCCATGCTCACGCTGGGGTAGTTGACCGAGTTGGTGATATTGCCGTTCTCCAGGTAGTCGATCAACTGGTCGGCCGCCATTACGGCACAGTTTTCTTCCGACTCTTCGGTGCTGGCGCCAATATGCGGCAGCGCGATGATGCGGGCCTGGCCCAGCAGGGCCGGCTCGGGAAAGTCGCACACATAGCGGCCCAGTTTGCCTGCATCAAGACTGTGCAGCACGGCGGCCGAGTCCACAATCGTTTCGCGCGCAAAGTTGAGCAGCACCGCGCCGGGCTTGACACCGGCCAGGGCGTCGGCGTTGATCAGGTGGCGCGTGGCGTCCAGCGCCGGCACATGCAGCGAAATGTAGTCGGAGCGCGCCAGCAGCGAGGGCAGGTTCTCCATGCGCGTGACCTCGTTGGACAGGCGCCAGGCGGCGTCGATCGACAGGGCCGGGTCGAAGCCCACCACCTTCATGCCCAGGGCCAGCGCCATGTCGGCGACCATCGAGCCAATCGCGCCCAGGCCCACGATGCCCAGCGTCTTGCCCTTGAGCTCGCCGCCGGCAAAGCGGGATTTTTCCTTCTCCAGCAACTGCGACATCTCGGCGACGTCGCTGATGCGGGTGAGGGACTGCACATAGTCAATGCCGGCCAGGATGCCGCGCGTGGCCAGCAGCATGCCCGCCATGACCAGTTCTTTCACGGCGTTGGCGTTGGCGCCCGGCGTGTTGAACACCACGATGCCCAGCTTGCCGTACTCGATCACCGGCACGTTGTTGACCCCGGCCCCGGCGCGCGCCACCGCCAGCAGCGACTGCGGCACCGGCTCGGCGTGCAGCTTGTGGCTGCGCAGCAGGAACGCGTCCGGGTGCGCAATGTCGCTGCCGACCTCATAGGACTGGCGTGAAAACCGCTCCAGGCCTTTGACCGAGATCTGGTTGTAGGTTCTAACCTTGTACATGGGCAGTGGCTTTCAGAAGTGCGGGTGGCGGGGTACTGGCGGGGTGGTTCAGGCGCTGACCTGCTGGTAGGCCCAGCTCAGCCAGGGCATCAGCGCCTGCAGGTCCGACGCCTCCACGGTGGCGCCGCACCAGATGCGAAGGCCAGCCGGCGCATCCTTGTAGGCGCCAATGTCATAGGCCACCGCTTCGGTTTCCAATAGTTTGACCACCTTCTTGACCTGCTCGTCGCTCAGCTTCAAGCTCAGGCAGACGCTGGTGTTGGAGCGCGTGGCCGGGTCCTGGGCCAGGAACGAGATCCAGTCGTTGGCCGTCACGAAGTCGGCGATCACCTGCAGATTGGCTTCGCTGCGCGCGATGGTGGCCCGCACGCCACCGATGCGCTCGACCCAGGCCAGCGCGTCCAGATAATCGGCCACGCACAGCATGGACGGCGTGTTGATGGTCTCGCCCTTGAACAGGCCCTCGGTCAGTTTGCCGCCGGCGGTCATGCGAAACAGCTTGGGCAGCGGCCAGGGCGGGCTGTAGCTCTCCAGCCGCTGCACCGCGCGCGGGCCGAGGATCAGCATGCCGTGCGCGCCTTCGCCGCCGAGCACCTTTTGCCAGGAGTAGGTGATCACGTCGAGCTTGTCCCACGGCAGCTCCATGGCAAACACGGCGGAGGTGGCGTCGCAGATGGTCAGGCCGGCGCGCTCGCTCGCAATCCAGTCGCCGTTGGGAACCTTGACGCCGGAAGTGGTGCCATTCCAGGTGAACACGACGTCGTGGTCGAAGTTGACTTTGGAGAAATCGCTGATGTCGCCGTAACCCGCTTCCAGTTTGGTTACATGGGGCAGTTTGAGTTGCTTGACGATGTCGGTCACCCAACCCGAACCGAACGACTCCCAGGCCAGCACGTCCACAGCGCGCGGCCCGAGCAGGGACCAAAGCGCCATCTCCATCGCGCCGGTGTCCGACCCGGCCACCACGGCGACCCGGTAGCCTGGCGGCAAACCCAGAATACGCGCCGACTCGGAGCAGGCCAGGCCCAGGGCCTGCTTGCCCAGCGCCGAGCGGTGCGAGCGTCCCAGGGTGTCGAGCTGCAGGTCCGCCACCTGGTAGCCGGGGCGTTTGCTGCAGGGGCCGGAAGAGAAATTAGGATTCTTGGGTTTGACCGTGGGTTGCATGGTGATCGTTTCCAGGGAACAAATAAGACGGGACAAGTGCTTGGGCCGCTGGCACGCGCCACCACCAAGCTAAAAAACATTGTAGTGCCCCGGCCTCAGCTCACATTGCCGTAAAACCGGACCTGGCGCTTGCCGCCGCGCTTGGCCTGGTACATGGCCTCATCGGCGCTGCGCAGCAACTCGTCGGCGCCGCGTTCGTCGTTCGGATAAAGGCTGACGCCGATGCTGGCCGACACCGACAGTGACGAGCCTGCGGTCTGACACGGTTGCGCCAGTGATGCCATTATTTTTTCAGCCACCCGGGCCGCATTGTCACGCTGGCCGATATCGGTCAGAATAATGACGAACTCGTCGCCGCCCAGGCGCGCTGCGGTGTCCATGCCCCGAATCACCGCCAGCAGGCGCTGTGCCACGATGCGCAGCACCGCATCGCCGACCGCATGACCGGCGTCGTCGTTGATCAGCTTGAAGCCGTCCAGGTCGATAAATAACAGCGCAAATTTTTGCTGGAGCCGCTCGGAACTGGCAATGGTCTGTTCCAGCCGGTCCTGCAGCAGCATGCGGTTGGGCAGGCCGGTCAGGCCATCGTAATGCGCCAGATGATCGAGCTCGTCTTCCAGCCGCTTGCGCTCCGTGATGTCGTAGAAGATGGCGGAATAATTGACAACTTCCGCAGCCTCGTCGCGCAGCGCCGAAATCGCCAGGTATTTGGGATAGCAGGAGCCGTCCTTGCGCCGATCCCAGATATCGCCGCGCCAGAAGCCCCGCTCGGCAATGCTGGTCCACATCGCCTGGTAAAACGCAGCGTCGTGATGGCCGGACTGCAGCAGGCGCGGGTTCTGGCCGATCGCCTCCTCGCGCGCATAGCCGGTCAGCAGGGTGAAGGCATCGTTGACCGAGACGATCAGATTGTTGCGGTCGGTAATCACCATCGCCTCGTGCGACGAATCGAACATCTGCGCGCTCAGGCGCCAATGATCTTCCACTTGCCGCAATTTGGTGATGTCGGAGCCCAGCATGGCAATACTGAGCGGCTGGCCGGCAAAGTCACGAATCAGCGTCAGGTGCCAGCGTAACAGGCGATTGCCGTGCGGCGTTTCAATCTGGTATTCCATTTCGGCCGGCAAGCGCGAAGGGGTAACGAGGCCGTCCACCAGAGCGGTCACCTGCGCGCGGCAGGCGCTCGACACATACTGGTCGATCCAGTTGGCACCGCGCAGATCGGCCAGCTCGCGTCCGCACAGCGTGGCCAGCGCCTGGTTGCAATGCACGACGCGGCCGTCAAAACCCAGGGCGACGGCGGCCAGCGCGATGCCATCGAGAAAGTCATAAACCTGCTGCGCCGCGTCCGCCAGGGCCAGTGCGCCGGCATGGCCATCGGATTGATCGGTCAGGGTCCCGACCAGGCCATTGAATTTTCCGGACGGCAAGAAGCGGGCGGCGGCGGCGTGCAGCACCCAGCGCGCCCGGCCGCCTGGCTGATGCAGCCGGTATTGCAGATGAAAGCCGCGCTGGGTGCTGGTGCCCAGGCGCACGGCCTCGAGCAGCGCGGCGCGGTCTTGCGGCTCGACCATCGTCAGCCAGCCCTGGCCCAAGGCATCTTCCACCGTCTGGCCGGTACAGTCCTGCCAGTTGTCGCTGACGAGTTCGCAGGCGCCGGCGGTGTCGGCCATCCAGAACAGCACCCGCTGCGGCTGGGTCGCTATCCGGAAGTGTTGATTGCCGCCTTCAATCAGATCATGGGCTAGTGATTGCACGCGTTCCAAATCGTCATTTTCCTTGGGGTTGGGCCCGGCGCCGGGGCCTGTGCTGGCTGTCATGGGGCCTCAGCGCGCGAGTACCTGGCGCAGGGTGGCGGCCAGCTCTGCGGCGACGAACTTGGCCACGTAAGCGTCGGCGCCCACGCTCTTGACATGGCTTTCATTGGTGGCGCCGGTGAGCGAGGAATGGATCACCACCGGGATCGCCTGCAAACGCGCGTCCTGCTTGATCTGGCGCGTCAGGGTGAAGCCGTCCATCTCGGGCATCTCCAGGTCGGTCAGCACCAGCGCTACCTTGTCCCGCACCGTCTTGCCCTCCTGCGCCGCCTGATCCGCCAGCGCCTGCAGGCGCTGCCACGCTTCCTGGCCGGTCTTGGCCATGATGTAGGGCGCGCCCATCGCCTTGAGTCCTTCTTCGATCATCAGCCGGGCCACCGGCGAATCGTCGGCCGCCAGAATGACCGCGCCCGCCGGCAGTGCTAACTGGGGGACCGCGCCATCCTCGGGCAGCGCCTGATGCGCCGGCGGGAACACATCGCGCAGAATCTGCTCGACGTCGAGCACCTGCGCCAGCCGCGTATGCTCGGCGTTGCCATCCAGGCGCGCAATGCTGGTCACCAAGCCGCCGCCGCTGCCCTGGGCCGACAGCACCTGCTTCCATTCCAGGCGCACGATTTCATTGACTTCTTCCACCGCAAAGGCCTGCGTGCTGCGGGCAAATTCCGTGACCAGCAAAATGCCCAGGCCTTTGGCCGGATGGCAGCCGGTGATGGCCGGCAGGTTGATCACCGGAATCAATTGGCCGCGGATGTTGGCCACGCCCATGACGCTGGGCGGCGCATTGACCATGACGGTGATTTCGGGCATCACCAGAATCTCGCGCACCTTGAACACGTTGATGCCAAACAGTTCACGCCGGTCGGTGCCCGGCGCAGCGCCCAAACGAAACAACAGCAGCTCAAACATGCTGCTGCCGGCCAGATTGGTGCGCTCGTCGATGTCACGCATTGATTTGCTCATGGAGTGGTTCAGGGTTTGGTCAGTTGCACAAGGGTATGGCGCCGTAGCGCGCATGGTAACTGGATTGATCCGGCTTCATTTTGGCCACAGCACCCACAGCCGCAAGGGCTGCTTGAGACGGCCCGCCAGTTCGGCCGCAACCGGCCCCCAGCCGGCGAAATAATCGGCCCGCACCGCGCCCACGATGGCACTGCCCGTGTCCTGCGCCAGCACCAGTTTTTGCAGCTTGACCTGGGGGCCGCTGGAGGCCAGCCAGACTGGCGTGCCGTAGGGAATGCTGGTCGGATCGACCGCAATCGAGCGCCCCGGCGTCAGCGCCACGCCCTGGGCGCCACGCGGGCCGAAGGCGGCGTCGAGTTCGGACAGCGGCTCCTCGCGGAAAAAAACCGTGCGCGGGTTGCTCCACAGCAACTCATTGAGGCGCTGCGGATTTTGCGCGATCCAGGCCTTGATGCCGGGCCATGACGCATCGCGCAGCGCGCCCTGATCGAGCAACCAGCGGCCCACGCTCCTGTAGGGCTGGTCATTGCTGCCGGCATAGGCCAGCCGCACCAGGCGCTGGCTGCCGTCGGGCTCGCTCACACGCAGCCGGCCAGAGCCCTGGATTTGCAGTATCAGCGCATCCACCGGGCTGGCCAGGTAGACGATCTCGCGCCCGCGCAGGGCGGCGCGGGCTTCGGGCAGCGTGTCAATCTGCTGGCGCGTGTACCAGGGCTTGCCTTGGACCCGGCCGGGCGGTGGTTGGTACAGAGGCACCGAGAAGTCAGCGCTGGCCGTGCGCGCCCCTTCCAGCACCGGCTCGAAATAGGCGGTGAGCAAGCCTTCAGCGCCGCCCGCCAAGGCGTCCACCCGGTACGGCTGCAGCCGTGCCGTCAGCCAGGCGCGCTGGGCCTCGTCGTCGCCAAGGCTCAAGCGCCGCACCTCGCCACACAGGGGCGCAAACACCGGACCCGGACGCTCGCAGCTTTTCAGCCAGGCATTCCAGGCCTGATGCAGGGCATCGTCCTCAAAGCCGGGCAACTCGGCCCAGCGCACCGGCGTCCAGCGGCTGCTGGTCCGCAACATCGGGCTCGGCAAGGGGCCGGCGTCGTTGGCGTCGCCAACGGGTGCGGCTGCCACCGGCGCGCCCGGCCGACTGTCGACGGGCCCGGCAACCTGCACCGGTGCGCTGCCGCAGGCGGCCAGCATCCCTACAATCAGGCCAATCAAAATGCTGCACAGGAGTCGGTTCATGAGTTTGCTGTTACTGGAAGCCTTGGGTGCCCTGCTGCTGCTGCTGCTGATTGTCTGGTGGACCATGTTCTGCGGGCGCAGCAAAGGCGAACTGCCGCCAGCACCGGCCAGCAACGGCGAAGACACGACGAAAAACCCCGACGCGCGCGGGCCATCGCACTAGCCTGGCCCCACACGCTTGTCACTTCGTGTACTGCGCTGCCCCCCAAGGGGGCTAGCCTTGCTTGGGGCGGCCCGGCGCGGCGGCTAGGGCGCATGGCGCAGCAGGTTGGCCAGCTCGACCGCTGACTTGACTTCCATTTTGTCAAACACGCGGGCCCGGTGCACCTCGACCGTTCTGACACTGATGGCGAGCCGGTCGGCAATCAACTTGTTGGGCAGCCCTTGCAACACCAAACGCATGACCTCAGCTTCACGCTCGGTCAACTCGCCCTGGCGCGCGCGCAGCAGCCCGGTTTGGCGGCGCGCCTGCAACAACGCCTGCGATTGCGCCAGCGCCTGCTCGACGCGGTCCACCAGGGCGTTGTCGGAAAATGGCTTTTCACAAAAATCAAAAGCGCCGCGCTTGACGGCGTCCACGGCGGTGGCGACATCGGCGTGACCGGTCAGAAACAGCACCGGCATGGCCAGGTGCAGTTGGCGCTCGACCAGCCAGTCAAACAGCGCCAGCCCACTCAGGCCCGGCATGCGCACATCGAGCAGCAGACAACTGGGCTGGTCCGCTGGCGCGCCCGCCAGCAGCTTGCGCTGGAACGCTTCGGCGCTGTCAAATACCTCGCTCGGAAAACGCCGCGAACGCAACAGCCAGGCCAGGGCGTCGCGCACGCTGGCGTCATCGTCCACCACAAACACCAGGGCATCAATCACAGGCTGCATGGGGCGATGTTATGCCACGGCGCTGACCGGCAGGGTAAAAATAAAAACCGTGCCTTGCGGCAGATGGGGCTCGAACACCAGGGCGCCGCCGTGCTGCTCCACCACCGTGCGGCACAGACTCAGGCCCAGGCCCATGCCCTCGGCCTTGGTGGTGAAGAAGGGGTTGAACAACTGCTGTTGCACCTCGGGCGCAATGCCCCCTCCCAGGTCAGCCACCGAGAACTCCAGCCATTGCTTGGCGCCGTCGCCTGTGACCCGGCGCACGCGCATCAGCAGCACGCGCTCCAGGATCTGCGGCTGGTCCATCGCCTGCATGGCGTTGCGCGCCAGATTCAGCAAGACCTGCTCCACCAGGGTGCGGTCGCACAACACGCTGGGCAAGTCGGGCGCGACTTCAAGCTGCACCCGCACGTTGAGCTTGCGCGCCTGCAGGTTGATCAGCGGCAGGATGGCGTCGAGCAAAAGTTGCGGCGCCACCGCTTCCCGCACCGGCTCGCGCCGGCGCACAAAGTCGTGCACGCTTTTGATGACTTTGCCGGCCCGCTCGGCCTGCTCGGCAATGCGCTGCAGCGCCAGCCGCAGATCAGCGCCGAATTCGACCAGCGCTTGCGGCCCGCGGGCCAGCAGATTGATCGAGCCGGCGGCATAACCCGAAATGGCGGCCAGGGGCTGGTTCAGCTCGTGGCTCAGCAGGGAAGCCATCTCGCCCACGGTCGCCAGCCGGGCCGTGGCCTGCAGCCGCTCCTGGCTGGTGCGCGACAACTCCTCCACCCGGCGTTGTTCGCTGATGTCCAGAAAAGCACTCATCCAGCCGGTTTGCAGCCCCTGGGCATTGATCAAGGGCGCTTCCATGATGAGCACCGGGAAGCGCGAACCATCCTGGCGCATGAACACCGACTCGAACCCGGCACGCGGGGGCAGCTTGCCGGCCAGGCGGATCGCCTGGCGCTGCTGGTATTCATCGACAAACTCCGGCGGCCAATAAGGCGCCGGTAGGCTGTGCCCCAGCAACTCGGGTTCCGAAAACCCCACCATCTGGCAAAAGGCCGGGTTGACGTAGGTGATCTGGCCTTGCAGATCACGCGCGCGCAAACCCGTCAGCAACGAATCCTCCATCGCTTTGCGGAAGGCCAGCGCGTCGGCCAGCGCGTGCTCGGCCTTGAGGCGCCGGCGCATATCCTTGCCCAGCAGCGCCAGCACCGCGACCAGGGCGATCGACATCGCCGTCACCAAGGCGGTCAGCACATTGGGAAACAGGTCGGGGGCGCCACGCCAACTGTCCAGGCGCAACACCAGCGTGGTGCCGGGCAAGTCCATCACTTGCCGGGCCGTAAAAACACGACTGCCCTGGCGCGCCGAGCCGCGCAGCGCCAGCCGGGTACCGTCGGCCTCGGTAAACGACAGTTCGTAGTTGCGCGTCAGTTGGCTTCCCACAAAGTGGTCCAGCACTTCCTGCAAAGCGTAGGTCGCGACCAGATAACCCGCTGGCTTGCCAGCGCTTGCCAGGGGCAGGCATAACTCCATCACTTCCACACCCAGCCCATCCGCCAGCGGTACAAAATAGCTGCCGGCGTAAGCTGGACCACTGAAGCGCCGGGCGGT
>JAKFXU010000347.1 GCA_021731215.1 Rhodoferax sp. | reverse complement strand
GCTCTGCACGGCTTCAATGAAAGCGTCAATCGCCTGGTCCTGCTGCTCATTGAGCAGAAAGTTCAAGCCCTTGAAATAGGCTTTGGGGGCGCGCCGGTTTTCAATGCGCAGTTGCCGAAAATCAAGGCGCGAGGCGACCCAGCCCAGCCCAAAGGCCAGGGGCAGGCCCAGCAGGATCCAACTCAGGTCAAAGTCCATGCGGCGTGGACTGCGCAGTGGCTTGCGATGGGGCGGCCGGTGCCGTGGCCAAGCTCGTAACACGCGCTGGTGCGGCGCTGTGGCGATGCCGCCACCAGCGTGGCACCATGCCCAGTACGCCCACGGCGACGCCAATGGCAAAGGTGATCAGCACCACCAGCACCTGCGGCGCACGCCACTGGGTGCCAAAGAAAAAATGCACCGTGGTGTCCTGCTGGTTGTTGAGCGCGAAGGCAAACAGGGTAAAAAAAATGGCTGCTTTAAGTATCCACTTAAGCAGCCACATAAGGTGTTTCATGGTGTCTCCCCAGTAACGGGTCGATTCTAGCGTTGTGGCGTCTTGGCTTCCAATTCGGCGGTACGTTGATCGACTGCCTCACGCAAGGCTTTGCCCGGTTTGAAGTGGGGCACCCGCTTTTCGGGAATGGCCACGCTTTCGCCACTGCGCGGATTGCGTCCCATGCGGGGCGGTCTGCGGTTGATGGAAAAACTGCCGAAACCCCGAATTTCGATGCGGTGCCCGCGCACCAGGGCGTCGTTCATCGCGTCCAGAATGGCCTTGACGGCAAATTCGGCGTCACGGTGGGTGAGCTGGCCAAAGCGGGCGGCCAGTTCTTCGACAAGGTCGGAACGCGTCATTATTGGAAATTGCCATGCCGGAGCAAGTCCGGCATGGCAGTTCTCTTCTTACTTCTCGTTGTGGTCCAACTTGGCGCGCAGCAATGCACCCAGGCTCGTCGTGCCGGCGTTTTCGCGAGCCGATTGCTGGCTCAAAGTGGACATGGCTTCATTTTGATCCGCAGCGTCCTTGGCCTTGATCGACAACTGGATGTTGCGGGTCTTGCGATCCACATTGACCACCACGGCCGTGACTTCGTCGCCTTCCTTGAGCACATTGCGGGCATCTTCGACGCGGTCGCGCGAGATTTCGCTGGCGCGCAGGTAGCCGATGATGTCATCGCCCAGATCGATTTCAGCGCCCTTGGCATCCACCGTCTTGACCTTGCCGGTCACCGTCTGGCCCTTGTCATTGAGGGTGGCAAAAGTGGTGAATGGATCGGAGTCGAGCTGCTTGATGCCCAGCGAGATGCGTTCGCGATCCACATCGACTGCCAACACCAGGGCTTCGACTTCCTGGCCCTTTTTGTATTCGCGCACAGCGGTTTCGCCGGCTTCGTTCCAGGACAGGTCGGACAGGTGCACCAGGCCGTCGATGCCGGCTGCGAGGCCAACAAACACGCCGAAGTCGGTGATCGACTTGATCGGGCCCTTGACGCGGTCGCCGCGCTTGGTGTTCTGGGCAAACTCTTGCCATGGGTTGGCCTTGCACTGCTTCATGCCCAGGCTGATGCGGCGCTTGTCTTCGTCGATTTCCAGCACCATGACTTCGACTTCGTCACCCAGGGCTACGATCTTCGAAGGCGCAACGTTCTTGTTGGTCCAGTCCATTTCGGACACGTGCACCAGGCCTTCGATGCCGGGCTCGAGTTCCACAAACGCGCCGTAGTCGGCGATGTTGGTGATCTTGCCGAACATGCGGGTGCCCTGCGGGTAGCGGCGGTTGACGCCCATCCAGGGATCGTCGCCCATTTGCTTCAGACCCAGCGAGACGCGGTTCTTCTCGGTGTCGAACTTCAGAATCTTGGCGGTGATTTCCTGACCGGCTGTCACCACTTCGCTCGGGTGACGCACGCGGCGCCATGCCATGTCGGTGATGTGCAGCAGGCCGTCGATGCCGCCCAGGTCCACGAAGGCGCCGTACTCGGTGATGTTCTTGACCACGCCTTGAACCACGGCACCTTCCTTGAGGGTGTTCATCAGCTTGGCGCGCTCTTCGCCCATGCTGGCTTCCACCACGGCACGGCGTGACAGCACGACGTTGTTGCGCTTGCGGTCGAGCTTGATGACCTTGAATTCCAGGGTCTTGTTCTCGTACGGAGACAGGTCTTTGGTCGGACGGGTGTCAACCAGCGAGCCGGGCAGGAAGGCGCGGATGCCGTTGACCAGCACGGTCAGGCCACCCTTGACTTTGCCGCTGGTGGTGCCGGTGACGAATTCGCCGGTTTCCAGGGCTTTTTCCAGGCTCATCCAGGACGCCAGACGCTTGGCGGTGTCGCGCGACAGAATGGTGTCGCCGTAGCCGTTTTCGATGGAGCCAATCGCCACCGAGACGAAGTCGCCGACCTGGACTTCGATTTCGCCCTTGTCACTCTTGAATTCTTCGAGCGGCACGTAGGCTTCAGATTTGAGGCCAGCGTTGACGACGACGAAGCTGTGCTCGATACGCACCACTTCAGCAGTGATGACTTCGCCCGGGCGCATTTCGGTGCGTTGCAGGGACTCTTCAAACAGGGCGGCAAAAGATTCTGACATGTTGTGATGCGGCATTAACCGCAGGTTAATTGGCGGTTTTATCCGCGGGTTAGTTTGTTGAACCACACCAGCAGTGCGCAATGTGCTGCGCGAGAGGGCTGGCGTGGACCGGCGCAAAAGCGTTTAGCTTTTGCTTTGTAGCCTTTCAGATTGCCCTGAACGGCTGCTTGCCCTGCCACCAGTGCAACACCAGATCGACCGATTTTTCAACCGTCAGATCCGAGTTGTCCAGCAACCGGGCATCTTCTGCCGGCTTGAGCGGTGCGACGCTGCGGGATGAATCCCGCGCATCGCGTGCTTCCAAGTCGGCGCGAAGAGCTGCGAGTGTAGCTGAAATTCCCTTTGAAATCAATTGTTTATGGCGTCTTTCCGCTCTTCGTTCGGCGCTGGCGATCAAAAACACCTTGAGCGATGCATCTGGAAAGATCACGGTTCCCATGTCGCGCCCGTCGGCAACCAAGCCTGGCAGTTGGCGAAAGCCATGCTGCAGTTCAATCAGAGCCAGCCGCACCTTGGCCAGGGTCGAGACCCGGGAGGCGTTCATGCCCGCCTCCTCGGTGCGTATGGCGTCACTCACATCGGTGCCATTGAGCAGCACCCGGCCTTCGGTGAATTCAATCGACAAATTTTGAACCAGGTCCGCAATGGCTTGCTCATCCGAGGCATTCAAGGTCAGGCCCGCCTGCAAGGCGGCCAGGGCCGTGATGCGGTAGAGCGAGCCGGAATCGAGAAAGTGGTAGCCCAGCTGTTTCGCCAACACCGCCGCCAGCGTGCCTTTGCCGGACGCGGTCGGGCCATCGACACAGATGACGGGAATAGCGTTGACGGGGGTTTGCACCAGAGAGAAAAATGCTTCGAAATAGTCAGGGAAAGTCTTGGCGACGCACTTTGGGTCTTCAATGCGCACCGGAACACCGGCCGGATTGAACGCGGCCAGCGCAAAGCACATGGCCATGCGGTGGTCGTCGTAGGTGTGGATGCTGGCGGCGTTCCAGTCGCTGGGGGTGGCCGGTGGCGTGACTCGAATGAAATCCGCACCTTCTTCCACCGTGGCGCCCAGTTTGCGCAGCTCGCAGGCCATGGCGGCAATGCGGTCGGTCTCCTTGACGCGCCAACTGGCAATGTTGCGCAGCGTGCTGCTGCCCTGGGCGTACAGGGCCATCACGGCCAAGGTCATGGCCGCATCGGGAATGTGGTTGCAGTCGAGGTCGATCGCCTTGAGCGGCCAGCTGCCGCGTGACACCTGCAGCCAGTTGGGACCGCTTAGCACTTGGGCGCCCATCATTTGCGCCGCTTCGATGAAGCGGATGTCGCCCTGGATGGAGTCGGCGCCGACGCCCTCGATCCGGATGCTGTGCTGACCTTTGGCCGCCGGCGCGATGGCGCCCAGTGCGACAAAGTAGCTGGCAGACGAGGCATCGGCCTCAACATGCAGTGTGCCGGGCGATCGGAACCGGCTGCCCGCCGGAATGGTGAAGCGCTGCCAACCGTCGCGCAGCACCTGGATGCCAAAGCGCGCCAGCAGATTCAGCGTGATTTCTATGTAGGGGCGCGAGATCAGCTCGCCCACCACTTCGATCACGATGTCTTGTGCCGCCGACAGGCCGCCCTTAGGCGGCACAGTCCCCTCGGGGGGCAGCGAGGACACGTGAGTGCCGAGCGTGGGGGCGTGATACCCCACCAGCGGCAGCGCCATCAAGAGCGCGGTCAAAAACTGGCTGGAGACGTCGCCGCGCACCCGGATCGGCGCGCCCAGTGACAGTGTTGGCGTGCCAATGCGCAGCGGCGGGAAGCCCGCTTGCCCCAGGTAATCGATGTGACAACCGAGCTGGCGCAGCGCATCGACCAGATCGCCAATCGGGCGTTCGTGCATGCGCGCTACGCCCCTTAATTCATAGTTACCTCCCATCAGCGCCAGCGCGGCGGTGAGCGGGCGAATGGCGGTGCCGGCATTGCCCATGAACAGCGCGGCTTTTTTGTTGTGAAGTTGACCGCCCAGGCCATCGATTGCGACGCTGCTGCCACTGCGCCGCACGCCACAGCCCAGCGTCTGCAAAGCGTCGAGCATGACGCGCGTGTCGTCGGAATCGAGCAGATCGTGCAGGGTGGTGCGGCCCTGACTCAGAGCCGACAACAGCAGCACGCGGTTGGAAATGCTCTTGGAGCCGGGCAGAACGATGACGCCGCCCGCAGTGGCGAGGGGCGCAATGTCAAGAAACGCGGTGGAAAACATGCTTACTGCTGCTGGGTCATGCGCCAGTTGGCGCGCGTCAGGCTGGCCCGTTCAAGCAGGCTTTCAAGCGCTGGCTCGTCGCCACTGGAGATCATCAGTTCCAGCGCCTGCAGATGGCGCTGGAAAATCCTGGACTGGGCCAGCAGTTCTTCGCGGTTGGACATCATGATGTCGCGCCACACTTTGGCGTCACTGGCGGCAATGCGGGTGAAGTCGCGAAAGCCGGGGCCGGCCAGCGACAGGTAGTCCTTGCCCTGGGGCTGGTCCGCAATCGCATTCATCAGGGCAAACGAGATCAGATGCGGCAGGTGGCTGACAGCGGCAAACGCGGCGTCATGCGACTCGGGCGACATTTGGACCACACGACAACCCAGCGCCGTCCAGACATCGATGGCTTGCTGCAATTGGACCGTCAAGGTGCGTTCAATTGGCGTCAGGATGACTTGTTGGCCGCGGTACAGGTCGGCATCGGCATGCTCGATCCCGGAGACTTCGCGACCCGCAATCGGGTGGGCCGGGACGAATGAGCCGATCTGCTCGCGCAAAGCCCGGCGCGCCGCATCGATCACGTCGCGCTTGGTCGAGCCGACGTCCATGATCAGCGTCTGCGGCGTCACCAGGTGTTTGATCGCCTTGAAGGTGGCTTCGGTGGCCGCCACCGGCACCGCGATCAGGACAATGTCGGCGCCCGACACCGCCAGCAAGGCAGAGGGCGCCTCGACATCGATCACGCCCAGTTGGCGGGCATGCTCCGTGGTGGAAGGCGACTTGCTGTAGCCCACAATGCGTTTGACCAGCCCGGCGCGTTTGAGCGCCAGCGCAAATGAGCCTCCCATCAAGCCGCAACCAATGATTCCGAGTTGTTCAAACATGCTGCGTCCCTGGCGTCATCAGGGCGCCACCGGATAGGTGCCCAGCACCTTGTAGAAGGCACAAAGTCGCTGCAAGTCCTGCAGTGCTGCGGCGACATGCGGCTGCGAGGGGTGACCCTGGAGGTCGATGTAAAAGTAGTACTCCCACTGACCCGAGCGCGCCGGGCGCGACTCAAAGCGGGTCATGGACACGCCGTGCAGCTTGAGGGGCATCAGCAGGTCATGCACCGCGCCGGGCTTGTTGGGCACCGAGACGATCAGGCTCACGCAATCATGGCCGGTGGCCTCTGGCGCGGGCAGGGTTTGCGGCAGGCAGACCACGGCAAAGCGGGTGCGATTGAAAGCGTCGTCCTGGATCGCGTGGGACGCCACATGCAGACCGAATTCGCTGCCGGCGCGCTCGCTGGCAATCGCCGCCCAGGCCGGGTTGCCGGTGGCCAGCCGGGCCCCCTCGGCATTGCTGGCAGCCGCCCGGCGTTCCGCATTGGGCAAGTGGGTGGTGAGCCAGTCCTGACACTGGGCCAGGGCCTGGGGATGGCCATAAACCACCTCCACGCCGTCGAGCGAGGGCTTGAGCCGAAGCAGGTTGTGGCGCACCAGAAAGCTGGTCTCGCCGACGATGTGCAGGGGCGAGTTCAGCAACAAGTCAAGCGAGCGCGAGACCACGCCCTCGCTCGAGTTTTCCACCGGCACCACACCAAACTCGGCGCTGCCCGCCGCCGTGGCCCGGAACACTTCATCGATGCTGACGCACGGCACCCGCTCGATGCTGGCGCCAAAGAATTGCAGCGCGGCCTGCTCGCTGAAGGTGCCGGCCGGGCCCAAATAGGCGACCCGTTGCGCCGCCTCCAGCGCGCGGCAGGCCGACATGATCTCGCGCCAGACGAAGGCCACACTGCTGCTCTTGAGCGGCCCCGAGTTGCTCGCCTGCAAGGCGCTGATGACCTGGGCCTCGCGCTCGGGACGAAAAACCGGGGAGCCGTCGGCCCGCTTGATCTCGCCCACCTCATGCGCCAGCGCGGCCCGCCGGTTCAGCAGCGCCAGCAACTCCAGATCGAGGGCATCGATTAGCGTGCGTAATTCGGGCAGGGTTTTGGTCATGGTCGGTGACTCTGAAGTTGCAGCGGGCCATGGGTGCGTTCGCCCGCCTCATTCAGGCTGGTCTGGCGCAGATCTGCTTGTGCCTGCTCGTGGAAAACGATGAACACGTTGAGAGCCTCTCGCGGCATGGCCGCCGGTCCGGCGGAGAAGTTAAACGGTCGGTTCATCAGGATTTTCGCCCGCCGCCTCATCTTCGACTGGATTGGCGTCGTTCTCGACAATGCGCTGCAGCCCGCTCAGCTTGGAGCCTTCGTCCAGACCGATCAGGGTGACACCTTGGGTGGCGCGCCCGAGCTCGCGAATCTCGCTGACCCGGGTGCGCACCAGCACGCCCTTGTCGGTGATCAGCATGATTTCGTCGTCGGCATGCACCAGCGTGGCTGCCACCACTTTGCCATTGCGCTCGGACTGGGTGATGGCGATCATGCCCTTGGTGCCACGGCCGTGGCGGGTGTACTCGGTGATGCTGGTGCGTTTGCCAAAGCCGTTGCGGGTGGCGGTCAGCACGCTTTGCTGTTCGTCCTCGGCCACCAGCATGGCGATCACGCTCTGACCATCTTCGAGCATCATGCCGCGCACGCCGCGCGCCTGGCGGCCCATCGGACGCACATCGTTTTCGTCAAAGCGCACCGCTTTGCCGCCGTCGCTGAACAGCATCACGTCGTGCTGGCCATCGGTGAGCGAGGCGCCAATCAGGAAGTCGCCTTCGTCCAGGTCGACGGCAATGATGCCGGCCTTGCGCGGGTTGCTGAATTCATCGAGCGTCGTTTTCTTGACCGTGCCCAGGCGGGTGGCCATGAAGACGTACTGGTCGGCCGGGAAACTGCGCTTCTCGCCGGTGAGTGGCAGCACCACGGTGATTTTTTCACCCTCGGCCAGTGGAAACATGTTGACGATCGGGCGTCCGCGCGAGCCGCGCGAGCCCTGCGGCACTTCCCATACCTTGAGCCAGTAGAGGCGGCCGCGGTTGCTGAAGCACAGAATGTAATCGTGGGTGTTGGCAATGAAGAGCTGGTCGACCCAGTCGTCTTCCTTGGTGGCGGTGGCCTGTTTGCCGCGTCCGCCGCGTTTCTGCGCCCGGTATTCACTCAGCGGCTGGCTCTTGATGTAGCCGCTGTGCGAGAGTGTCACCACCATGTCGGTCGGGGTGATCAGGTCTTCGGTGCTCAGGTCAAACGAGCTGTGCTCCACCAGGCTGCGGCGCGCGCCCAGCTTGGTCTGGCCGAACTCGGTCTTGATGGCGGTGAGTTCTTCCTTGATGATGGTGGAGACGCGCTCCGGGCGGGCCAGGATGTCGAGCAGGTCGTCGATCTCGGCCATCACCTCCTTGTATTCCGCCACGATCTTGTCCTGCTCCAGCCCGGTCAGGCGCTGCAGCCGCATTTGCAGGATTTCCTGGGCCTGCGTGTCGGACAGGCGGTACAGACCATCGCTGCCCATGCCGTACAGCTTCTCCAGGCCGTCGGGGCGGTAGTCGTCCGCGTTCACCAGGCCGCCATCGAGCCGGGTGCGGGTCAGCATCTCGCGCACCAGTTTGCTGTCCCAGGGCTTGGTCATCAGCTCGGCCTTGGCCACCGGGGGCGTCGGGGCGTTGCGGATGATGGCAATGAACTCGTCGATATTGGCCAACGCGACTGCCAGGCCTTCGAGCACGTGGCCGCGCTCGCGCGCCTTGCGCAAGGTGAAAACCGTGCGCCGGGTCACGACTTCGCGGCGGTGCTCCAGAAAGACTTCAATCAGGTCCTTGAGGTTGCACAGCTTGGGCTGGCCATTGATCAGCGCCACCATATTCATGCCGAAGGTGTCCTGCAACTGGGTCTGCTTGTACAGGTTGTTGAGCACCACCTCGGGCACTTCGCCACGCTTGAGTTCAATCACCAGGCGCATGCCGGATTTGTCGCTCTCGTCCTGGATGTGGCTGATGCCCTCGATTTTTTTCTCGTGCACCAGTTCGGCCATGCGCTCCTGCAGGGTCTTTTTGTTGACCTGGTAAGGCAGCTCGTCGACGATGATGGCCTGGCGCTGACCTTTGTCGATATCTTCGAAATGGCACTTGGCCCGCATCACCACCTTGCCGCGGCCGGTGCGGTAGCCGTCCTTGACGCCATTGATGCCGTAAATAATGCCGGCGGTCGGAAAGTCGGGCGCTGGGATGATCTCCATCAATTCGTCAATCGATGCTTGCGGGTTGTGCAACAGGTGCAGGCAGGCATCGACCACTTCATTCAGGTTGTGCGGTGGAATGTTGGTGGCCATGCCCACGGCGATGCCGCCGGAGCCGTTGACCAGCAGGTTGGGCAGCCGGGTTGGCATCACCAGCGGTTCTTTCTCCGAGCCGTCGTAGTTGGGCCCGAAATCGACCGTTTCCTTGTCCAGATCGGCCAGCAGTTCGTGCGCGATCTTGGACAGGCGGATTTCGGTGTAGCGCATGGCGGCGGCGTTGTCGCCATCGACGGAGCCGAAGTTGCCTTGCCCGTCCACCAGCATGTGGCGCATGGAAAAATCCTGCGCCATGCGCACGATGGTGTCGTAGACCGACTGGTCGCCGTGCGGGTGATACTTGCCGATCACGTCGCCGACGATACGCGCCGACTTCTTGTACGGCCGGTTCCAGTCGTTGTTGAGTTCGTGCATGGCAAACAGCACGCGCCGGTGCACCGGTTTGAGGCCGTCCCGTGCATCGGGCAGGGCGCGCCCCACAATCACGCTCATGGCGTAATCGAGGTAGCTCCGGCGCATTTCCTCTTCGAGACTGATGGGCAGGGTTTCTTTGGCGAACTGGGTCATGGGGCGGTCGTGGCTAGGGCTGGTTGTCAAAGGCAACCTGTGATTCTAAGGGGCAGGCCCTGTGGCGTCTTTGCAACGATGAATTGAATTTAACGGCTGCAATAGGCTTGAAAATACACGGGCTGCGGTTTGGACCTCATGGCTGAATTCGCCTGTGGCACAATGACCAAAGCGCTTTAGGTGATGGGCATCTAGGGCGTTCCCTAATTAATCGCAGCGCTGCTGCGGCTTTTTTCCCCCCAAAGGAGAACCATGAAGAAATTAAATAAAGTGGCAATGCTGTTTGCTACCGCAGCACTCGCAACCGCCGCTGGCGCTCAAACGATCGACAACTGGCGCAGTACCGACGGCACCACGTGGAAAAACGGCACTAACGAACTGTGCTGGCGCAATTCCAGTTGGACGCCCGCCACCGCCGCTGTTGGCTGTGATGGCGCTATCGTGGCTCCGAAGCCGGCACCTGCTCCTGTGGCAGCTCCAGCACCTGCTCCAGCGCCTGTGGCAGCTCCAGCACCTGCGCCCGCACCTGCGCCCGCACCTGCGCCCGCACCGGTACCACCCCCCGTTGCCACCAAAGTGACTTACGCCGCTGATGCATTTTTTGACTTCGACAAGTCGGTACTCAAGCCGGAAGGTAAAGCCAAGCTCGACGATCTGGTTGGCAAAGTCAAGGGCATCAACCTGGAAGTCATCATTGCTGTAGGTCATACCGACGCCATCGGCTCCGACGCCTACAACCAGAAACTATCAGTCAAGCGTTCGGAGGCTGTGAAGGCTTATCTGGTGTCCAAAGGCATCGAGAAAAACCGCGTTTACACCGAAGGCAAGGGTGAGAAGCAACCTGTTGCTGACAACAAGACCAAAGAAGGTAAGGCCAAAAACCGTCGCGTTGAAATCGAAGTAGTTGGTACCCGTACCAACAAGTAATTGGCATCCGTGCCAGCAAGCGGTCGGTACCGATCGCTTCAAAAAACCCCGCCAAGGCGGGGTTTTTTGTTGCCGCCGATCTTGCTCTGTTGCGGCATGCCATGTGCTTTGCAAAGTGTTTTGTATTTTGCCGATAATCTTCCCCATGACTTCAACATTGAATGCCGATCCGGCCGAGCTGGCCAAATTTTCTGAGCTGGCCCACCGTTGGTGGGACCTGGATGGCGAATTTCGTCCATTGCATCAAATCAATCCCTTGCGGCTGGACTGGATCAACAGTCTTAGCCCGTTGAAGGGGCAGCGCGTCCTTGACGTGGGTTGTGGTGGTGGCATTCTGGCGGACGCCATGGCGCGCTCAGGCGCCCAGGTGATGGGGATCGATCTGGCGGCCAAGCCGCTCAGGGTGGCACAACTGCATGCCCTGGAAGCGCAAACCCCCAATGTGGAGTACCGTGACGTCAGCGCTGAAGCCTTGGCGCTGCAGCAGCCAGGCAGCTTTGGGGTGGTGACCTGTATGGAAATGCTGGAGCATGTGCCGGACCCGGCCTCGGTGGTGCGCGCCTGCGCCGCGCTGGTGAAACCGGGTGGCTGGGTGTTTTTCTCCACCCTGAACCGCAACCCAAAATCATTCTTGCTCGCCATCGTGGGCGCCGAGTACGTGTTGAATATGCTGCCGCGCGGGACCCATGAATACGCCAAGATGATCCGGCCCAGCGAACTGGCCAGCTACTGTCGCGGCGCCGAGCTCAACCTGCGACACACGCGCGGCATGGCGTACAACCCGCTCACCCGGCGCTACTGGATGAACGCTGACACCAGCGTGAACTACCTGTTTGCAACCCAAAAGCCGGCGGACGCGGCCCTGTGATGGGGAACTCTGGCATGTTTGCCGATGTGCAGGCCGTACTCTTCGATCTGGACGGCACCCTGGTCGACAGTGCGCCAGACCTGGGTGCCGCGGTCGACAAAATGCGGGTGGATCGAGGCTTGGCTTCATTGCCACTGGCGCACTATCGCCCCATGGCCGGCGCCGGCGCGCGCGGCATGATTGGGGTGGCGTTCGGCCTTACGCCTGAGCACCCTGATTTTGCCGTTTTGCGGGAAGAGTTCTTCGCCAATTACGCGCAGTGCCTGACGCGAAACACCTATGCCTTTGCCGGCGTGCATGAATTGATTGCCGATTTGGTGGCACTTGATCTTCCCTGGGGCGTCGTGACCAACAAGTCGGCACGCTTCACCGATCCGCTGACTCGCGCCATGCCGCTGTTTGCATCGGCCCGTACCGTGATCAGCGGCGACACCACGCCTCATGCCAAACCGCACCCGGAACCCCTGTTGGAAGCCGCCCGACGCCTTGCCATGGAGCCGGGGCGCTGCCTGTATGTGGGCGATGACGAGCGCGACATCGTGGCCGGGTTGGCGGCCGGCATGGGCACGGTGGTTGCCACCTACGGTTACCTCGGCCAACAAACCGATCCGTCCCAATGGGGGGCGCACGCCAGCATTAATTTTCCGGGGGCCCTATTGCAATTGCTCGTCAAGGCCTAAAATAGGAAACCTGGGGCTGCACTGGTTTCGACGTGGGTACGGAATCGCTGTGGTGCATGTCGAGCTGAATGCGCTCGTAAAACAGATTCAAAAAAACTAACTGCAAACGACGAACGTTTCGCACTCGCTGCTTAATAACCAGTGAGCCTTACAACAGCAGGCCGGTGGGCTGGGCAAGGGGTCTTTAGCGCAAGTTAAGGGCTCCCGGCTGTAAGGTCATACACATCGGCTGGCTCCGGATCGGGTACCTTGATTCGGGACGAGACAATAGGGTGCTGGCGTCCTGTATAGCGTGTGGCTGCGCGACACAGGTAGCGAGACTCAAATCAGACCACTAAACATGTAGATCTGCTCGAAGATGGCTTGCGGACGCGGGTTCAAATCCCGCCAGCTCCACCATATAACCCTCCAAGGCCGTTCGTTGAAGTCCAACGAACGGCCTTTTTCTTTGTCAAATCAACGCATTACGGGTGTTTCGAGTGCGTAGAAGTCCAATGTAGTGCGCCAACAGCCAGCGCAAAACGGGGGAACGGACGGGGGAACAAACGGGGGTAGACTGCAGTTTTTCGATTTATTCCCCCGTTTTGCAATAGGAGTTGTTCCCCATGCTGACCGATGTCGAATGCAAAAACGCCCTCTGCCCGCCGGAAAAGACACGGGTTCGCCTGGCTTGCTCTGGTGGCCTCTATCTTGAGGTCAGCCCCAGCGGTTCAAAGCGCTGGTTTTGGAAGTACCGCAAGGACGGCAAGGAAGGCCGCATGGCGCTGGGCAGTTACCCGGGCGTTGGCCCCAAGGACGCCCGCAAGGCCAGAGACGCGGCCAAGGCTCAAAAGTCAGACGGGCAGGACCCTGTCAAGGCCCGCAAGGTCGAAAAGCTGAAGGCGACCCTTCCCGATGGTTCCACCTTCAAAGCCGTGGCCCTGGAGTGGTATGCCAAGCAGGCCCCGCAGTGGAGCGACGGCCACGCTGACCGATCCCTTCGCCAGTTGGAGCGCGATCTATTCCCCCTGATCGGCGACCGCCCGATTGCTTCGATTCATGCCATGGAGCTGCTGGCGGCATTGCAAAAGGTGGAGGAACGCGGGGCGCTGGAGACGGCCGACAGAGTGCTGATGCTGGCGCGTCAAATTTGGGACTACTGGTTGCCGACGGCCAAGGTTCAACAACGCAACATCACTGAAGGCTTGAAGGGCCGCTTGACCCCCTACCGTGGCAAGACCTTTGCCGCCATCGTTGACCCGGCGCGGTTTGGGGATCTGTTGCGCTCGATCACCGGATACAGGGGCGGCGCCATCGTGCGCACCGCCCTGCAGCTTGCGCCCCTGCTGTACCAACGCCCTGGCAACCTGCGCGAAATGGAATGGGTAGAACTGGACCTTGATGCAGCGCTGTGGACTATTCCCAGCGCCAAGATGAAGCGCACCAAGCTGGAAAAGGAGCAGGGCGAAGCCCACACCGTGCCCATGCCCACGCAGGCCGTGGAGCTGTTGCGCAGTTTGCAGCCCCTGACTGGCCATGGCCGCTATGTGTTTCCGGGTGAGCGCAGCCACGAGCGGCCCATATCTGACAACTCCGTACGCAGCGCCCTGTATGCGCTGGGGTTCGGCAAAGCCCAGACCTGGCACGGCTTTAGAGCCAGCGCACGAACCATGATGGTCGACCAGTTGAACCTCGACCCCCTGGCCATCGAGGCGAACCTGGCCCACGCGGTGAAGGACGCCAACGGCCGAAGTTATAACCGTACCAAGTACCTGGCACAGCGCTTTGAGCAAATCCAGAAATGGGCTAACGAGTAAGGTTAGATCGTGCGAAGCCACGATCTGAACCGTTTGTTGGACGAGCCCGGTTCAAGCCGCAACGGCCTCGACTCCCTGAAAATATCTTTTCCCGTCGCACCGCTTGCAAGGGGCCTTG
>JAKFXU010000199.1 GCA_021731215.1 Rhodoferax sp. | reverse complement strand
CTCCTACTACGTTGGTCTGAAACAGGCGCCCAAATCGCAGGGAGCCGCGCTGCAGTGGCCGGTTGCCAGGCAGTTCAAGGCGCAACTACACGGTGGCCGACGGCTTGCCCGGCAATCATGTGTTCATGCTGCATCAGGATGCCGATGGCGTGATGTGGATCGGCACCAACAATGGCCTGGCGCGTCGCGACGGCGACAAGTTTGTGGTCACGACGACCGAACACGGTCTATTTTCGAACCATGTGTTTTCGATGGTGACCGGTGCCGGCGGCGATCAATGGATCGGCAGTTTTGGCGGTGTTGCGCATTTAAAGGCGAGCAAATAAATACAAATATGCCTCAAGGAGTTGATCTTGGTCCATGAACCGATGGTTTTCTTTCATCTGAAGCTGGTGGCCAAAATCAGTCTGGCGGTGGGGGCCGTGGCGGTGCTGGTGCTGCTGGCGGTGCTGACCCTGATCACGGGTGACGGCGGAGAAACCTACGGCGAAGTCATTCGCTCGCACAGCCTGACGCGTCAGGAGTTGGGCGTTGCCATGCTGGTGGCCGGTTTGCTGCTGGTCGCCATTACCGGAGTCATTACCTGGCTGATTGTGCTGTACAGCAGTTTTCGCGTGGCTGGTCCACTCTATCGGTTTTCGCAAAACCTGAAACTGGCAGGGGCGAGTGACACCAGCGCGCTGATCGATCTGCGCCAAGGCGACGCGCTGGCGACGCAGGCCGTCCACATCAAGCAGGCCGTCGCCACTTTGCGCCAGCATCGTGCGGCCCTCAAAATGGCCGCCGCGGAGGCAGCGTGCGCGCTGGCGGCAGGCCATGGCGCAGACTACGCCGATGCGATCGCGCGCCTGAATGGGCTCGATGAAAAAGTCCAGCTTTAAATGGCTGGCCCGGTTCGGGCTGCTGGCCGGCTTGGTGGCAGTGAGTGCGCTGTATGCCATGTTCAGCCCCGGTACGCCTGCGCATATGAGCGAGGTGGACTGTATCGTCTGCCACCTGGGGGGCAAGAACGTCACGGCGCAGCAGGCCGGCTTGCTGACGGCGAGTCAGGAGACGCTGTGCGCAAGGTGTCATCCGACTGCTATCCAACTGAGTCACCCCAGTGGTTTTCGACCCAAAACCACCCCGCCGCCGATCTATCCGCTGGACTGGAAGAACGATCTGACCTGCAGCACCTGTCACGATGTCCATGGCCGCAGCCGCGGTCTCCTGCGCGGTGCCAAGACCGGCAAGGAACTTTGTTTTGCGTGCCATGAGGCTGACTTTTTCAAGAAGATGCGCGATGGCGGTGCATCGCTGCTGGCCGGGCACCTGGTCAACAAGGGCATTGACAGCAACGCGCCGACCCTTGACGCTTACTCCAACATGTGCATGGATTGCCACGGCGCCAACGCGACGCCCAGGCTGGCGACCAGCGTCGATCAGGGCGGCGTGGTCCGGCACGCCGGTCAAAAGGGCAATCATCCGATTGGCATGAGTTACCAGAAAGCCACTTCATTCGGCGGCTATCGCCCGTTGCGCACCGTGGAGCGCCGGCTCCTGCTGCCGGAGGGCAAGGTTAGTTGTGTCTCCTGCCACTCCGGCTACCAGAAGGAGCATGGCAAGCTGGTGGTCGCCAATGCCCGATCTGCCCTCTGTTACGAATGCCACGACCTATGACTCGCACGCCGCAACCCAACCGCCGCCGCATCCACCTGGTCGATCACGTGCTCCAGAAATACTTGCTGGGGGCGCTGGTCATCATGGAAATCGGGGTGGCCGCGCTGGCGATCTGGGCTTTGTACCAAGCCTTGGGTGAGATCGTGGACGAGAACATGTATCGGATCCATTTTTCGGGCGACGCCAACATGTTGTCGCTGATGATGCGCGAAGGCCTGCGCGTACTGGGCGGCATTTTGCTGGTGAATTTGCTGGCCTTGATTGTTGCCGACCGGATCTGGGCCTATTACGTCGACGGCATTGTGCGTCAGCTCGCAGGCCTGATGCGCGCCTCCAATCAGCTCGATTTCTCCGCGCAGGGCCCGGTCTCTTTCCAGCACGCGGTGCTGGATCAAGCGCTGGCCTGGCGCGCGGCCGAGTCCGCGCATTTAGTCCAGGTGCGCGCTCGCATCCGGCAGTTGCCGGCCCATCTGCCTGCGCGGCAACCGGAGCGGGACGCGCTCGCGCAGGCACTCGCGGCTTTGCAAGATGACTGAGCCGGGGCCGCTCATGAAGCTGCTCGCAGCCCGTGAAAAAATCTACGTGCGCGAAACGACCGGTTGGTACAGCAACTGGCGTTGGGCCAGTGTCTGGCTGACGCAACTGGTCTTCTTTGGCCTGCCCTGGCTGAACTGGAACGGCTACCCGCTGCTGCTGTTCGATTTGGCGGCGTCAAAATTCCACGTCTTCGGCCTGCTGCTGGGGCCCCAGGATTCCATCTACCTGGCCGCGTGGTTGATCATGGCGGTCTTGGTGGGCGGCTTGGCGACGGTTGTGGTGAGCCGGGTCTGGTGCGGCTTTGCCTGTCCGCACACGGTTTACACTGAAATTTTCATGTGGATCGAGCGCCGCATCGAGGGCGGACGCAGCGCCCGCATGCGGCTCGATCAAGCGCCTTGGTCTGCACCAAAGTTCAGAAAAAAAGCGCTCAAACACGGCGCCTGGGTGCTGTTGTCGGCTTGGACCGGGCTGACGTTTGTCGGTTATTTCACGCCGATCAAGACGGTGCTGCATGACTTTCTGACCCTGGCGCTGGGTCCGTGGCAATGGTTTGGGCTGCTCGCCTATGGCGCGCTGGCTTACGCCAATGCGGGCTGGCTGCGCGAGCGGGTCTGCCGCCATCTGTGCCCGTCTTCGCGCTTGCAGCGTGTTTTGACTTGCCGCGACACGCTGGTGGTGACCTACGACCGCTGGCGCGGCGAGCCGCGCGGCCTGCGCAACGCCAAAAGCCGGGCGCACCACCCGCAATCAATGGACTGTGTTGACTGCACCCTGTGCATTCAGGTCTGCCCCGGCGGCAACGACATCCGCCAGGGCTTTGACCATGACTGTGTGGGTTGCGCCGCCTGCATCGATGCCTGCAATCTGGTGATGGACAAGATTGGCGCACCCGGTGGCTTGATTCGCTACGCCAGCCAGCGTGCGATTGAGCGTCAGCATAGGGCGCTTGCTGTACCATCCAGCGCCAACGGAGGCGGTAAATGACTTTGCAGGCGTATCAGCTTGCTTGCACACGCGGCGAGCGAGAGCTGTTCAATGACATCAATTTCGATATTACAGCGGGCGACGCCATGCGGGTCGCGGGCACCAATGGCAGTGGCAAAACCAGTCTGCTGCGCATGCTGTGCGGCCTGGCGTTTCCGGCCGCGGGCGAAGTGCGCTGGCAGGCGCGCAACATCCGCGCCGTGCGCGAGGAGTTCGCCAGCCAACTGATCTATCTCGGCCATGCCAACGGCGTGAAGGATGATCTGCTGGCGTGGGAAAACGTCGTCATTGCGGCCACTCTGGCGGGTCATGCGGTCAGCCGCGACCAGGCTTGCGACGCGCTGGAGGCGCTGGGTCTGGCGCGCGCCGCCGATCTGCCGACGCGCGCCTTGTCGCAAGGTCAACGCAAACGGGTGGCGCTGGCGCGGCTGCGCCTGGGCATGCACAAGCCGTTGTGGATTCTGGACGAGCCGTTCACCGCACTCGATCAGCGCGCGGTGCTGGAACTGTGCGGCACCTTGAACCAGCACCTGGCGCAGGGCGGCATGGTGATTTACACCACGCACCAGGAAATCGAGCTCAACGCGCAACACTCGCTGTGCCTGGACCTGAGCCGGGAGCCGGCATGCTGAAGGCGCTCAACTGTGTCATCCGGCGCGACCTGCTGCTGGCGTTTCGGCGCCGCTCGGACGTGCTCACCACCCTGTTCTTTTTTGTCATCGTGGCGACCCTGTTTCCGCTCGGTGTCGGGCCGGAGGCGGCGCTGCTGCGCACCATGGCGCCGGGTATTTTGTGGGTGGCCGCCTTGCTGGCCTCGATGCTGGCGCTCGGGCGCTTGTTTGCGCTCGATCATGCCGATGGCACGCTGGAGCAAATGCTGCTGTCGGCCGAGCCGCTGACGGTGATCGTGATCGGCAAGCTGATCGCCCATTGGCTGGTTTCCGGCCTGCCGCTGGTGTTGCTGGCGCCCCTGCTGGCGGTGCAGTTCGACCTACCGCGCGACTCGGTGGCGGTGCTGTTCTTCAGCCTGCTGATCGGCACGCCGGTGTTGAGCCTGGTCGGCTCGATTGGCGCGGCCTTGACGCTGGGCGTGCGCGGCGGCGGCGTGCTGGTATCGCTGTTGGTGCTGCCGCTCTACATTCCGGTCTTGATTTTCGGTGCCGGCGCGGTGGGGGCCCAGGCCAGTGGCCTGGGCAGCAGCGCGCACCTGCTGTTGCTGGGCGGCGTGCTGGCCGGCGCGGTGGCGCTGGCGCCCTGGGCGACCGCCGCTGCGCTGCGTATTTCCCTGGAGTGACGTGGTAAAATACTTGTTTCGTTAAGGGGCAATATCCGCCATCCTTCGCGCCTGGGTTGATGAACGACTATATTGCGCCAAGCAGCCGCCCGAACCCTATTTTTGGAAGCATTTTCACAGGTGTCCATCTTCAATAACGCCCTGTCAGATACCCGCGAATCAAGCCGTATTCACTGGTTTAAATTCGCCGCGCCGCAGAATTTCTACTCGATTTCAGGAAAATTGATTCCCTGGTTTGCCGCCATTGCCGTGATCCTTGGCGTCATTGGTCTCTACATCGGCTTTTTTGTCGCACCGACCGATCACCAGCAGGGCGAGTCGTACCGCATCATTTTCGTGCATGTTCCGGCGGCCTGGATGGCGATGTTCATCTATCTGGTGATGGCATTCTGGGCCGCCATCGGCCTGGCCTTCAACACCCGCATGTCGTCCATGATGGCCAGCGCGCTGGCGCCCACCGGCGCCATGTTCGCCTTCCTTTCGCTGTGGACCGGCGCCTTGTGGGGCAAGCCGACCTGGGGCACCTGGTGGGTGTGGGACGCGCGCCTGACGTCCACCTTGATCCTGCTGTTCCTGTACGTCGGCTTCATGGCGCTGCAGGCCGCCATTGACGAACCCCGGCGCGCCGACAAGGCCGGCGCCGTACTGGCCCTGGTCGGGGTCGTCAATGTGCCGATCATTTATTTTTCGGTGCAATGGTGGAACACGCTGCACCAGGGCTCGTCGATCAATTTCACGAGCGCGCCGACCATGGCCATGACCATGCTGCTGGGCATGCTGATCATGGCGCTGGCGTTTTGGGCCTACACCATTGCCGTGACGCTGCTGCGCGTGCGCTGCATCGTGCTCGAGCGTGAACGGCACACCGATTGGGTCAAGCAAACCATGGAGACTGCCAAATGACTTGGGGAAGCTGGAGCAATTTTTTTGCGATGGGCGGTTACGCGCTTTACGTGTGGGGTTCGTTTGTCGTCGTGTTCGGCTGCATGGCGGGTGAAGTGCTGTTACTGAAGCAACGCGGCAAGTCGATCCGCGCACAACTTGTCAACGCGCGTGCTTCCAAAGCGCCGCGCACCGGGAGCAAACCATGAAACCAAGGCATAAACGCCTGATTCTGATCACCAGCGGACTGGCCACGCTCGGCCTGGCCACCTGGCTGGTGCTGTCGGCGTTCCAGCAGAACATGGTGTTCTTCTTCACGCCGACCCAGATATTGGCTGGCGAAGCGCCGCAGGGCCGCAGCTTTCGGATGGGCGGCATGGTCGAGATGGGCAGCATAAAACGCCAGGCCGACGGCATGACCGTGAACTTCACCGTGACCGACAATGCGCAGCGCATCCATGCCCAGTACCGCGGCATTCTGCCCGACTTGTTCAAGGAAGGAAAAGGCGTGGTGACACAGGGCAAGCTGGGCGACGACAAGTTGTTCATGGCTGAAGAAGTGCTAGCCAAGCATGATGAAAACTACATGCCGCCGGAAGCCGCCTATGCACTGGAAAAAGGCAAACAGGCCAAGCAGGCCAGCGATGCCGCAGCAGCCGCCGCCGTCAGCGGCGGCAATCAAACCAAGGACGCCAAATGATTCCTGAACTCGGTAATTTCTCGTTGATTCTGGCGCTGTGCCTGGGGCTGGTGCTAGGTACCCTTCCAATTATCGGATCCTTTCGCGGCAATCAGCGCTGGATGGCGCTGGCGCGACCGGTGGCCAGCGGGCAGTTCGTGTTCACGTCCATCGCGCTTTTAGCCCTGATCTATTCGTTTATCATCAACGATTTTTCGGTGACCAACGTTGCCAGCAATTCGAATTCGACGCTGCCGGTCTATTACCGCTTTGCCGCCTCCTGGGGCAGCCACGAAGGCTCCTTGCTGCTGTGGACCTGGATGCTGATGCTGTGGACGTTCGCGGTTGCCCGCTTTAGTCACCAGTTGCCGGACGAAACCGTCGCCCGCGTGCTGGGCGTGATGGGATTGATCAGCATCGGCTTCCTGAGCTTCATGTTGTTCACCTCCAATCCGCTTGACCGGCTGTTGCCGGGTGCCGTGGATGGGCGCGACCTCAATCCCTTGCTACAGGATTTCGGCATGATCATTCACCCGCCGCTGCTGTACATGGGTTACGTCGGCTTCTCGGTGGCCTTTTCTTTTGCCATCGCGGCCCTCATGGGTGGCCAACTCGATGCCACGTGGGCACGCTGGTCGCGGCCCTGGACGTTGGTCGCGTGGGTGTTTCTGACACTCGGCATTTTCCTGGGCAGCTTCTGGGCCTACTATGAACTCGGCTGGGGGGGCTGGTGGTTTTGGGATGCGGTTGAAAATGCATCCTTCATGCCGTGGCTGGTTGGCACCGCGCTGATCCATTCGCTGGCCGTCACCGAAAAACGCGGCAGCTTCAAGAACTGGACCGTGCTGCTCGCCATTGTTACTTTCTCGCTGTCGCTGCTGGGCGCCTTTCTGGTGCGTTCGGGCGTGCTGACCTCGGTCCATGCCTTCGCCACCGATCCGCGGCGCGGCCTTTACCTGTTGGTGTTCCTGGCGGTTGTGATCGGCGGCTCGCTGACGCTGTATGCCTGGCGCGCACCCAAAATCGGCGTGGGCGGCAAATTCAGCCTGTTTTCGCGTGAATCCATGCTGCTGCTCAACAATGTGCTGTTGCTGGCGGCAACCGGCGCGATCTTGCTGGGTACGCTGTATCCGCTGTTTCTCGATGCACTTGGGCTTGGCAAAATTTCGGTTGGCCCGCCCTATTTCGATACGGTATTCGTGCCCTTGATGATCCCGGTTTTGCTGCTGATGGCGGTGGCGCCGTTTGTGCGCTGGAAGGATGCGGCCTTCAATGAGGTGTTGTCCCGCGTGCGCTGGATCGGATTGGGCACCTTGCTGTTCACGCTGGCGGCCGCCTTGCTGTTTACGCTGTCTCCGATGGTTATGCTGGGGCTCGCGTTCGCCGTCTGGATCTTGCTGGCCACGGCGTCCCACCTGCTGCAGCGCTTGCGCAACGCGCCGGTCGGCACCTCGCTGTGGCAGCGCATGAGCAGCCAGACGCGCAGCTACTGGGGCATGCTGGTGGGGCATGCCGGTATTGGCGTGTTCGTGATCGGCGTGACGCTGGTCAATGGCCTGGAGACCAGCAACGAGGTCGTCATGCGCGTGGGCGACACCACCAACGCCGGTGGTTATACCTTCCGCATGACCGATCTGAGGGAAATCAAGGGCCCCAACTACATTGCCGAGCAAGGGACTTTCGACGTCACCTACGGCGATAAAAAAATTGCCACCATGGCGGCGCAAAAACGGCTCTACACGGTGCAAAACATGCCGATGACCGAAGCTGCCATCAATCGGGGTTTCACACGCGACCTCTATATATCGATGGGTGAGGCTGCCAGTCAGGACGCCTGGGTCGTGCGCGTGCAGCACAAGCCCTTTGTCAGTTGGATCTGGTTTGGTTGCCTGATCATGGCTTTGGGCGGTATTTTGGCGGCATCGGATCGTCGCTATCGCGTGGCTTCGCGCAAGCGGCAAGCGGCGACAGCGCCAGCAGTTGGCGTTGAGCCAAGCAAAGTTGCAGTTTAAGGCCGACGCATGAAACGATTTCTTTTGCCGCTCGGCCTGTTCATTGCACTGATCGTGTTTCTCGGTATCGGGCTGCGCTTGAACCCACGCGAAGTTCCATCGCCCTTCATTGGCAAACCGGCGCCTGCGTTCCAATTGACCCAACTGCACGAGCCCGGCAAAACCATCTCGCCGCAGGACATGGTCGGACAAGTCTGGTTGCTCAATGTCTGGGCCTCGTGGTGCGTGTCGTGCCGGGTCGAGCATCCGGTGCTGATGGACTTGGCGCGCCAGGGCGTGGTGCCGATTCTGGGGCTCAACTACAAGGACGGGCGGGAAGCGGGGATCGGCTGGTTGCGCCAGTTCGGCAACCCCTACGCCGTGTCTGCCTTCGATGCAAACGGCCGCGTTGGCATTGACTACGGCGTCTATGGCGTGCCCGAAACCTTTGTCATTGACAAGCTGGGCGTGATCCGGATGAAGCATATTGGCCCGGTCAGCACCGAAGACATCAACAGCAAAATCCTACCCTTGATTAAAGAGCTCAACCGTGCGTAAATTATTTTTCGGCTGTTGGCTGGCGCTGTTGATGGTGTCAGCTCTTGCCAATGAAGCCAAGCCGGTGGCCGCCAACCCGGCGCTGGAACAGCATGTGATGGCGATTTCCGAAGAACTGCGCTGCCTGGTGTGTCAGAACGAGACGATTGCCGCCTCGACCGCCCCGCTGGCGGTCGACCTGAAAAATCAGGTGCGCGAAATGCTCGGACAAGGCATGTCGGACAAAGACATCCTGGACTACATGGTGCAGCGCTACGGTGATTTCATTCTGTTCCGCCCCCCGCTCAAGGCGACCACCTGGCTGCTCTGGTTCGGACCATTTGTGCTGCTGATCGGTGGCATTGTTTTGCTCGGTCTGAAGTTGCGCCGGGGCCGTTCTCCGGTTGACGACTTGCCGCAAGCCGAAATGCAGCGCGCCTCGGAGCTGCTGCGCGCGACCCCCGACGTGAAAGAAAAAAAATGACCGTATTTTTAATTGCCGCGGCTTTGTTGCTGGCCGCTGCCCTGCTGTTTGTTTTGCCCCCGCTGCTGCGCAAGACGGCGGTTGTGAACCCCCATGCGCTGCGCGATGAGGTCAATCTGACGGTGCTGCGCGACCAGTTGCGCGAGCTCGATGCCGATCTGGCCAATGGCATCATCAATGTGCCAGCCTATGAGAAAGCAAAGCAGGAACTGGAGCGGCGCGTGGTCGAAGACGTGCAGCCGGGCGCGCCCGCCACCGATGCCGTCGCCGACAAGCGCTGGGCTGCGATCGCGGTTGGCATAAGCGTGCCGATGCTCGCTCTTGCCCTGTATGGCTTGCTGGGCTCACCCGCCGGACTCGATCCGAAACAGGCGGCCGCCGTACCACCGCAGAACCAGGCGCACGCGGTGACCGAGGCGCAAATTCAGGAGATGGTTGCGGCGCTTGCGCAGCGCCTCCAGAAGGAACCCGGCAATGCCGAAGGGTGGAACATGCTGGCGCGTTCCTACAATGCGCTGGGCCGCTTCGGCGAAGCTGCACAGGCCTATGGTCAACTGGTCAAACTGGTGCCCGCCAACGCAACGCTGCTGGCTGACTACGCCGACACCCTGGCCATGGCTTCGAACCGGAGCCTGCAGGGCGCGCCAGAGCAACTGATTGTCCAGGCCCTGGCGGCCGACCCGAAAAATATCAAGGCACTGGCCTTGTCCGGCAGTGCCGCCTTCGAACGGCGTGACTATCAAGGCGCGGTGACGCAGTGGCAAAAAATATTGCTGCTGGTGCCACCTGAATCGGACATCGCGCGCTCGACCGCAAGCAGTATCAGCGAGGCGCAAAGCCAGGCCGGAGCTCGGCCTCCGGCCCAAACTGCAGGGGCTGGCGCTGCGTTAAGGCCACCGGCGCCACCGCCGGCGGCGGCAGTGGCGGTGGCCGGCGCCGAGGTCGCCGGTAGCGTCGAACTCGACCCCGCGCTGCGTGCCAAAGTGGCCGATACCGACACCGTCTTCATCTTCGCCCGCGCCGCGCAGGGCTCGCCTATCCCGTTGGCAGTGCTGCGCAAACAGGTGAAAGATCTGCCCACTCGCTTTGTTCTCGACGACAGCATGAGCATGGCGCCCGATGTCAAGCTGTCGAGTGTTCCGATGGTGGTGGTGGGTGCGCGCATCTCGAAGTCGGGTAACGCCAGCCCGAGCGCCGGGGACTTCGAGGGTTTGACCGCGCCGGTGCGCACCGGCACCAAAGACCTGAAGATCAGGATCAATGTCCAGCGGCCATAAACACGCCTTTCGGTATCCAATTGCGGCACCCCTGCGTTGCCTGACAGTAATGTAAGCGCAGGGTAGCTTGGCCCTCGGTTTGAGTTTTGGGTCGCCTGTCTCGCCGCAGCATAATGCGTCGCTACCTGGGGTTTGGCGCCGATCTCAATGGAGCGCGCAGCACAGATATCGCTTTCCTTGAGATGGGTGCTTGTCAAGAAAAAAGAATCCGGCTAAGGTTCTTCGTTTCCATGCCGCTTGCCGTTGTTGTCTCTTGATAACTGGCATGAATTTGAACAAGCACTAAAATTTCAAGGTTCAGGAAGGGGGAGCGAAGTGAGTAGTTACCCGGCTTTCATAGTCATATGAAGTTTCCCTTTCGTAACTTGCAGACCTCGCGTTTGCTCAGTCTGGCGTGCGCGGTGTTGCTGGTGGCCTGCGCTGCGCCGCCTGAGCCATCCAGCACGGCTGACAAGAGTCCCTTGGTCTGGCCGCAGTTGCCCGATCAGCCGCGCCTTGCCTATGAAACAGTGCTGCGTTCAGCAGCCGATATTGCGCCGCCCGAGCTCGACAAAGACAAATTGATGCGTGCGCTGTCGGGTGCGTCCGCCTTGTCGGAACGTCCAGTTTTTGAAAAAGCGGCTGCCATCGTTGCGCGCCAGGGGCGAATTTATGTGGCCGATCTGCGGACTGAATCGATTATTGTGTTTGATGTGCCGCGGCGCAGACTGTTCCGGTTCGGCCAGCGCGCACCCAATGCCTTGGGAAAACCGGCCGGGCTGGCGTTGGATCACCAATCCAATGTATATGTGGCGGATTCCAAGCGGCGTCAGGTGTTGGTGTTTGACAGCCTCGGCCTGTTCCTGCGTGCCATCGGCGGTCCGGCTGATCTGGATCGACCCACCGGGGTGGCGGTCAGTCGCGATGGCGAGCGGATTTATGCCGTTGATCGTTCTTACAACGAAAGCAACAACCACCGGGTGGTCATTTACGCCAAGGATGGAACAAAACTCAAGATCATCGGCACACGGGGCAGTGGCGAGGGTCAATTTAACGTTCCATTGCAGGCAGCAACCGGACCCGATGGCACCTTGTATGTGCTCGATTCAGGCAATTTCAGGGTGCAGGCCTTTGACCGCGATGGCAACTTTCTGCGCACTTTCGGGCAGCTCGGCGTCAATCCTGGCAATTTCGCCCGCCCACGCGGCATTGCGGTTGATGATGACGGAAACGTCTACGTGACCGATGCCAGCTTTAACAACTTTCAGGTATTCAATCAAGCGGGTCAACTGTTGCTTGCGGTAGGTCAAGGTGGAGGCGTCAACAATCCCGGAAAATTTGGAATGCTGAGTGGCATTGCGGTCGATGAGACTGGGCGCATCTACGCCGTTGATCAGTTATTCAACAAAGTCGAGGTTTTTCGGCGGCTGAGCGAGAAGGAAGGGCGGCAAATGTTGTCGCAGTGACTACTAGTTCGGAGTAGCCGTTTTCTTGAATTGAGGAACTCTTGGTGACGGTTGAGCTTGCCGGGCAATGTTTCGAAAGAGTCGGACAGGTGAGGCGAACAAAGATAATTTCGATGGTCGCGTTATTGCTAATCGGCGCTGGCATGGTCAGGGCTGCGGGAGATTTGCCGACCCAATTTTCCAATCGAGACAGTATTGCCAACACCCGGCACAACATGACTCAGCGTCAAGAGTCAGGCGGTCCTCACGGGATTCTGATGGATCGCTATCGCAATGACTACCAGGATGTCTGCGTCTATTGCCACACGCCGGCCAGCACCAGTACGCCGGGCATGCAACCTGAATGGAATCGAACCATGAAGCCGACGTCTTATTTCACCTACGACCGATTGGGCACTTCATCGTTGACGCAGACGGTCTCACAACCGGGGGCTAATTCATTGGCGTGCTTGTCCTGCCACGATGGACAGACGGCTGTCGATTCGGTGATCTACATGCCCGGCGTCGATCGCTATCAGTTGTCCCAGGCAACGGTTCAGGACAACGCCTTTCTCGATACCTGGAACCATGCCAGTGGTATGGATGCCACAGTTCACCTCGGCCTGAATGTGGTGGGTTGTCTGGTCTGCCATTCGTCTGGTGCTGGTGTGCTTGGTGCCGGGGCGGCCGACTTCACCGCTGCGGTCATAGGCACCGATCTGAGAAACGACCATCCGGTGGGCGTCGTTTATCCGATCATCAATGGTTGGGGGACGGATTTCAAGAAGCCATTGGCTCTGCCCGGTGTCACTCCCTTTTTTGATGTTAACGGGAATGGCACTATCGATAAAGTGGACATTCGTTTGTATGCTTCGGACGGGACAGTTCAGGTTGAGTGCGGGTCCTGTCACGACCCGCACGGGGTTGAGTCAGAAGGGCCCGGAAGTGTCTTTAAGCCCACTTTTTTGCGTGCGGTCAATACCAATAGCGCGCTGTGCCTGACCTGCCATGACAAGTAGCTTGGGTAAGTGATCGACAATTTGTGCTGAATAAAATCTAGGAGTAGAGCCATGGTTATCAAGAAGATAATTATCGGATTCGCTGTGCTTGGAATCTGGGCTGGTTTGGCTTGGGCTGACGTCGATCTGCCGACAAAATTCAGCAATCAAGGCAGTATTGGCAATACGCGGCACAACATGACGCAACGGCAAGCTTCCGGCGGTGGCCCTAGCGGTGTATCTATGGATCCCTATCGCAATGACTATCAGGAGGTCTGCGTTTATTGCCATACCCCCCATGGCGCCAATTCGAATGTAACGCTGCCCTTGTGGAATCGGACCTTGAAGACCACCACTTACGCCACCTATGATCTGCTGGGCACCTCGTCCCTGACCCAGGTGGTGGGGCAACCGGGCCCCAATTCGCTGGCCTGCTTGTCCTGCCACGATGGGCAGACGGCAGTAGATTCCATTATCAACATGCCCGGCTCTGGCCGCTATGACCCGGCCCAGGCCACGACGCAGAACAATACATTTCTCAATACTTGGGATAACTCGCGTGGCCCGGATGCGACCGTTCATCTCGGTTTGAATCCTGTGCCCGGGCAAGGTTGTTTGGCGTGTCATTCCGCAGGCGCCGGTTTTGTCGGCGCGGGCGCCACCGACTTCACCGTTTTTGCCATCGGTACCGACTTGAGAAATGACCATCCGGTAGGGATCACTTATCCGGCCCTGAGTGGCGCCACGGCGGATTACAAGCAGCCAGGCAGGACCAAAGGCAGCGCCACCTTTTTTGACGTGGACA
This sequence comes from Rhodoferax sp., assembly GCA_021731215.1. Taxonomy (GTDB): domain Bacteria; phylum Pseudomonadota; class Gammaproteobacteria; order Burkholderiales; family Burkholderiaceae_C; genus Rhodoferax. Next base: position 417 of record JAKFXU010000199.1, on the reverse strand, counting down.
GTGACACCAACATGGGCAAAGGCGAGGTGCGCGTGTACGATGGCAAGGTCGAGTGCGCCTCCTGTCATGACCCGCATGGTGTACCGTCAGGCGGCGCCGGCAGCACTTTCAAGCCAGCTTTCTTGCGGGTGGCCAATAGCGGTAGCGCGCTGTGCTTGACCTGCCACAGTAAGTAACAAGAAATCCACACATTCCCCTGGTGATCAAAACAGCGGCGAAGTCGGCCCAGATGCGCCAGCCCGAGCTTAATTTAACCCCACACCAGTTTGAACCTAGAAACCGCAGTTGACCGCTCACTTCCGCTTGCAAGGCCGCATGGACACTCACTTCTGTACTCACGAACGAGTTTACCTTTTGGGTGACAGCGCTACGCTTCTCGTTGAGCCGCCCTGGCGCGCTCTGGCGGCGTTGCTCCTC
>JAKFXU010000202.1 GCA_021731215.1 Rhodoferax sp. | reverse complement strand
CACCCTACCCGGCTCCTCAACGCGGCGCGTGTACTTCAGGCCTTAAAACACAAGGCCAAATAGGGCTGTTGGCTCCCTCTCGCCCGGCGGGGCAAGGGTTGGGGAGAGTGGGGGAGAAACCCCGAGCAATAGAAAACCAGCAGAACACGCCACATCCGTTTGAATCGGACCCCGGCAGTCAGGCGAGAAGCCTTGAAGACTTGGGCACGTGCGCCATCAAGAACTCCATCTGGTCGGCCAGGATGCGGCGGTTGCGCAAAATGAAGTCTTCCCACAGGCTGGGCACATAGGGCGCGTACAGCAGCGGCATATGGGCCTGCTCGGGGGTGCGGTGGCTCTTGCGGTGGTTGCACGGGCGGCAGGCGGTGACCACGTTCATCCAGGTATCGTAGCCGTTCTGGGCGAACGGAATGATGTGCTCGCGCGTCAGATCTTCCTCATGGAATTGGTCGCCGCAATAGGCGCAGATGTTGCGGTCGCGGGTGAACAGCTTGCTGTTGGTGAGCCCGGGCTTGAGGTGGAACGGGTTGATATTGGGCACGCCCCGGGTGCCGATGATGCTGTTGACGGTGATGATGGACTGCGCGCCGCTGATCGCGTTGTGTCCGCCATGAAACACCGCGACTTCGCCGCCCATTTCCCAGCGCACCTCCTCTGCCGCGTAATGAATCACCGCTTGCTCCAGCGAAATCCACGATTGGGGCAGCCCCTGGGCTGACAGCTTCAAGACCTTCAAAACACGCCTCCTGGAACAGTTGAATGAACCACTGACACGAAATGCGATTGCCTCTAGGAGCCTGTCGGGCTTTGGAATCGTCGGCTGCAAATTGACCGCAGCGGTCCATTTTTCACCGTCTTTTTGACCCATAGCGGGGCTATGGGCCTGCAAATCCGGCAAAAACTGTCCTCGCTGGGGCCAATTTTCGCTCTCGACGACCAAAGCCCGACAGGCTCCTAGCCGCCCTGGCGCGGGTCGGATGCGGCGCTGCACGCTGCACGCCAGGCTGGCTGCCACACTGGGTACACTTGCGCGCCATGAATACCCTGCTGCCCCGCCTTGAAATTGAAAGCGCCCCGCAACCCACCGCTGCCGTCATCTGGCTGCATGGCCTGGGCGCCGATGGCCATGATTTTGCCGGCTTGGTGCCGGAACTGGACTTGGGCGACTGCCCGCCGATCCGCTTCGTCTTTCCGCACGCCCCCAGCCTGGCGGTCACTATTAACGGCGGTTATGTGATGCCGGCGTGGTACGACATTTTGGGTGCCGACCTGGTGGGCCGCCAGGACGGCGCCGGCATCGCGCAGTCGGCGCGCGCCATTGCGGCGCTGATCGAGTGGGAGGCAGCGCGCGGCATCCCCTACCAGCGCATCGTGCTGGCCGGCTTCTCGCAAGGCAGCGCCATGGCGCTGCACATCGGCTTGCGTTTTGGGCAGCGGCTGGCCGGCATCATGGCCTTGTCGGGCTACCTGCCGCTGGCCGACACCCTGGCCGCCGAGCGCCACCCGGCCAACGCCGCCAGCCCCATCTTCATGGCGCACGGCAGCCAGGACCCGGTGGTGGCACCGGCCCGCGGCGAAGCCTCGCGCGACTTGCTCGCCGGCCTGGGCTACCCGGTGCAATGGCATAGCTACCCGATGGCGCACAGCGTGCATCCGCGCGAAATCGCCGATCTATCGGTCTTTCTGGCCCGCGTGCTGGGCCCGGGCGCCGATGGCGCCTGAAGCACTGACTGAGTAACCCCGAGCGCGACGCGCTGGCCTGGGCCGGTTTTGTGGCGCGTCCTTGACAACCGGGCGTGTCGGACCCTGATGGCTGATTTTGGCAAGGACCTGTCGATGGGCAATGGACCTGCATCGCTACCTATATTTGTGCGCAAGGAATTTTGTGGTAACGTGCCTACATTATTCCCAGGCAGGAGTGTTGATATGCCCATCACAACCCTTTCCAGTCGCCAATTCAACCAAGATGCCAGCAAGGCCAAAAAGGCGGCCCAGGCGGGTCCGGTGTTCATCACGGATCGCGGCCAACCGGCGCATGTGCTACTGACGTTTGAAGAGTACAAGAAGATTACCCGCATGCATACGAAAATCGCCGATCTGCTGGCGTTGCCCGGGCTCGACGATATTGAACTGGATATCCCGCCATTTCGCGATCTGGCGCAAACGGCGGATTTGTCCTGATGTACTTGCTCGATACCAATGTCGTGTCCGAGTTGCGCAAGGTCCGTCTGGGTAAAGCGGACCCTCACGTGGCAGATTGGGCCGACAGCGTAGAAGCCACCGATTTGTATCTGTCAGCGATCAGCATCCAGGAGCTGGAAATCGGCGTGTTGCTGGCCGAGCGCCGAGACTCATCGCAAGGCGCCCTATTTCGGGCGTGGCTGAATGCGCAGGTCTTACCCGCCTTTGCGGGCCGCATCCTGTCCGTCGACACCGCAGTTGCGCAGCGCAGCGCCCGCCTCCATGTGCCAGACCCTCGTCCCGTGCGTGACGGCCTCATCGCGGCGACAGCGCTGGTGCATGGCATGACCGTCGTCACGCGCAACGTGGCTGATTTTGAGCCCACCGGTGTGCTGGTCCTGAACCCATGGCGCAGTTCCTGAGTAAGGGCGGGAAGTGATCGGTCAGTGCCGTTAAGTGACTGACCGTTTAGTGCCCTTACCGGTCAGCCACTGGTGGACGGAGCGGTCATTCAACTGAATTCATGGAAATCAGAAAGCTGACTTACACAACCTGAATACTCACGGCCGCGCCTTGACGGCCCTCCCGGATATCGGATCCAAGAACAGTTGCCTGAAATAGTCTCTAAAGGCCTGCATGGCTGGCGAGTGATCGCGACCATGTTTCCATCCCAAGCCAATGTTCATGGACGGAACGCTGTCCTTCAGATTAATGGTCTCAATTCGCTTGCCCTCCAGCGACCAGGGGCGATAAACCATGTCGGACAGAATCGTCACTCCCTGGCCGTTGGCTACCATGCTGCGCACAGCCTCGACTGAACTGGTGCGCAAACGGATGCTGGGCAAATAGGGCGTACTCGACCAATACTTCAAGGTGGTGGCGGCGGCCTCGTCCACGGTCAACATGATGTAAGGCTCCGCCGCAATGTCAGCCAAGGTCACATCGGCCTTCTCCAGCATTGGGTGCTTGGCAGGGACCCACAAGCGGCGTTGTGAGCCGAAGAAGGTCTCCAATGTGAGCTCATGCAAGACCGCATTGGACGTCAGCAGCACGCCCATGTCATACCGCTCGGTCACCAGGCCTTCTTCGATACCTTCACGCACAACCTCGTGCACCTTTACTTCAACCTTTGGGTGACGCTGTGCAAAGCGCTGAAGATGATGTGGCAGGAAGTAGCCCAGGACGGTGTAGCTGGCAGCCAGAGTCAGCGTGCCTTCGACGGTTGCTTCGTTGTCAGGCATGCGCAACGCATCGTCAACGGCCGCAAGCACGTTGTATGCATGGCTCAAGAAACGCCGCCCGGCATCCGTGAGTTCAACGCCATGTGAATGACGTGCGATCAACTGCTGATTCAGGGTGTCTTCGAGCTCCCTTACCGCCGTTGTCACTGCCGATTGAGAAATGTTGAGTTGTACAGCCGCCTGAGAAATGCGCCCAAGCTCAGCCACGGCAGTGAAATACTTGAGTTGACGAATGGAAAAACTCATGGAAAACCCTATGGTCATCAAAATTTTAGATATCAGGATATCTAAATATAAAGCTTTTCAATGGTTATTGGGAATCCCATACTTCGGCCCATTACATGCCCTAAGGGTGTGACTAACGGAAACAACGAAGCATATGAAACGAACAATTGACCTGAATTCCGACATGGGTGAAGGCTTTGGACCTTGGCAGATCGGGGACGGGGTTGATGTGGAAATCATGCCCTTGATCAGCTCGGCCAACATCGCCACCGGATTCCATGCGGGTGACCCGAACATCATGCAGCAGATGGTGGTTCTGGCGGCCAAGCACGGCGTGGGCATTGGCGCGCATCCCGGCTTTCGCGACCTTATGGGCTTTGGGCGAAGGCATATCCGCTCCAGTGTGGATGAGCTGGTCAATGACTTCATCTACCAGATGGGTGCTCTTCGAGAGTTCACACGTTTGAACAATGCGCCGCTGCGCCACGTCAAACCCCATGGTGCGCTTTATATGCATGTGGCGCAGGACGAAGCGATGTCACGCGCGCTGGTCAACGCCATCCAGCGTATCGATCCTTCGCTATCTCTTTACTGCATGGCCCAGTCCCTGACGTTTCGTGTGGCGCAAGAGATGGGTCTGCGCGTGGTGCGCGAGTTCTATGCGGATCGTGACTACGACAGCACTGGTTCCATTGTCTTCACACGCCGTGTTGGTGCGCTTGACCCTGCAGCGGTGGCCGCCAAAGTGCTCAGAGCTTGCCAACAAGGCACTGTGCAGACGGTGGATGGGCAACCCATTGCTATCGAATTTGACTCAGTGTGCATTCACAGCGATACGCCCGGCGCACTGGCGTTGATTCAAGCCACGCGCCACGTGCTGTCGGACAATGGCATTGCAGTGGCTGCGCCCCTTCCCATGCCTGCCTAAGTCATTTCGATCACGCTCATTTCAGAGGAGTCAACATGTCCCTATCCCACGAAATTCTCAGCCCCTTACCTGGCACCTTTTACCGCAGTTCAAGTCCGGACGTGCCCCCCTACAAGGCGGAAGGCGATCGCATCGAGGTGGGCGATGTCATTGGCCTGATCGAGGTGATGAAACAGTTCAACGAAATAACAGCCGATGCGGCTGGGCGCATTGAGTGTTTTTCAGCACCCAGCGGCGAGCCGGTGGACCCAGGCCAGGTATTGGCTGTAGTGATCAGGGATTGAAACCAGATCATCATGGAAGCGAAATTCAAGACTTTGCTGGTCGCCAACCGGGGCGAGATAGCGGTTCGGATCATCCGTGCGGCCAAAGAGCTGGGTTTGCGCACGGTGGCGGTTTACAGCGACGCCGATGCCGACAGTCTGGCCGTGCGCATGGCCGACACTGCAGTTCGAATCGGTCCGGCTCATGCGAGCAAGAGCTACCTGAGCATTCCCGCCTTGCTGGATGCTGCACGTGAAAGTGGCGCCGGAGCCGTCCATCCAGGGTACGGGTTCTTGTCTGAGAACGCGGCGTTCGCTGAGGCCGTGGAACAGGCTGGCCTGGTGTTTGTTGGCCCAACGCCGCTTGCCATTCGCACCATGGGTGACAAGGCGGCTGCCAGGTCAGCCGCCACGCGTGCTGGCGTGCCCACCGTCCCTGGCAGCGCTGATGTGGTGTTGACTGCGGATGACGCCGTCGCGCAAGCCAAAGATATCGGCTTTCCCATCATGATCAAGGCCTCAGCGGGCGGAGGCGGTCGCGGCATCCGGGTTGCACAGAATGCGGATGAACTGCGGCAGCAATTTGGCCTGGCAACTGCTGAAGCCGCTGCTGCGTTCGGCAACGGCGCAGTGTATCTGGAGCGTTTCATCCGGCGCGCACGCCATATCGAAGTCCAGATCCTGGGGGACGGAGAGCGCGTGGTGCACTGCTTTGAGCGTGAGTGCTCCTTACAGCGTCGGCGCCAAAAAGTATGGGAAGAGGCTCCGTCTGCGGCCATCAACGAGGTTACTCGCGCGGCGCTGTGCGAGTCCGCATTACGTCTGGCGCGCGCTGTATCGTATCGTGGGGCTGGCACTTTGGAGTATCTGTACGACGATGATTCGCAGGAATTCTTCTTCATCGAGATGAACACCCGCATTCAGGTTGAGCACCCCATCACTGAAATGGTGACTGGCGTTGACTTGGTTCAGGAAATGATCCGCATAGCGCTTGGCGAGCCCTTGCGTCTGCAGCAACAAGACATCCGACTGAACGGCTCAGCGATCGAAGTTCGCATCAATGCTGAAGACGCCGCCAAGAATTTCATGCCCAGTCCAGGCAAGGTGACTCAATTGTTGGTGCCTGGTGGCCCCGGCGTGCGATTTGACTCCATGCTTTATCCAGGTTACACAGTGCCAGCCTATTACGACTCGCTGTTGGGTAAATTGATTGTGCATGCACCAGACCGCTCCAGCGCCTTGCGGCGCATGCAACGTGCCTTAGGTGAGTTGGTTGTGGAGGGAGTTCGGACTACGGTGCCTTTGCACCAGGCGCTATGCGCTGCACCCGATGTGGCGGCGGCGCAATTTCATACCGGCTTTCTCGAAGTCTGGCTGGCAGAGAACCCGTTGGCCACTGACCAGTCCGAACCTGTTTCAGCTTCCAAACAAGGAGTCACTGCATGAGTCAAGCCACAGCTTTGGGCAAGGCGCGCTACACCTTTGGGGGTGACGAGCATGTTTTTGTCGAAATCAGCGAATCTATGTCGCTGCCTGCCTTCTTCAAAGGCATGGCCATTTGCAACGAACTGCGAGGGCGCGAAATCCAAGGTGTGACAGAGATCTGCCCGGCCAATGCGTCATACCAAGTTCGCTTTGACCCGGACATTATTTCGCCGGACCAGATGATGCGCAGCTTGCAGGACATCGAGGTCTCGATTGGCAATGCCGAGATGGAGTTGCAGACCCGCATCGTCGAAGTGCCCGTGCTCTACAACGACCCATGGACGCACGAGACCTTGATGCGCTTCCGTGAACGCCACCAAGACCCCCAGAGCACCGATCTGGAATACGCGGCGCGGGTCAACGGCTTTCAAACGGTGAACGAATTCATTCATGCGCACTCATCGTCGCCCTGGTTTGTGTCGATGGTGGGCTTTGTGGCGGGGCTGCCATTCCTGTTTCAGATGGTTGAGCAGCAACGGCAGCTCGAAGTTCCAAAATACCTTAGCCCGCGCACGGACACGCCCAAGCTCACTCTAGGCCACGGTGGATGCTTTAGTTGCATCTACTCAGTGCGTGGCGCCGGTGGCTACCAGATGTTTGGTGTGACCCCCGCACCGATCTTCGACCCGGCGCAAAGCCTGCCCTATCTGAAGGACATGATGGTGTTCTTCAAGCCGGGTGACATCGTCAAGTGGAAACCGATTGACCGCGCCGAGTACGACCGTATCACCCACGAGGTCGTCGCGGGAACCTATCAGTTGCCTATGCACTCCGTGACGTTTTCACTGAGGGCATTTCTGGTCAACCCCGATTCCTACAACCAAGAACTCTTGCAGGTGCTCCATGGCAATTGAACTGCTCAAGCCAGGATTGGCTACTACCGTGCAGGACGCTGGTCGCCCTGGCTACTACCACCTGGGCATCCCGTTGTCTGGCGCCATGGACCAGGAGTGCTTTCTTCAGGCGAACTGGCTGGTGGGTAACCCAGACAACGCTGCGGTGCTGGAATGTACTCTGATGGCCCCTGAGCTGCGTTTTGACGCCGATGCGGTGTTGGCAGTGACAGGCGCACAAGCCACGCCAAAGCTCAATGGGATCGAAGTGGCAAGAAATACCAGCTTTGCAGTCAAAGCGGGAGATCGCCTGTCCTTTGACTTCTTCAAGCTGGGTGCTCGCCTGTACATAGCGGTGGCTGGTGGCATTGACGTGCCCGTGGTTCTGGGTAGCCGGTCCACTTACGGTCTTGGGGCTTTTGGCGGTTTGCAGGGCCGCAAGCTGCAAGCAGGCGATGTACTTCCGGTGGGCCAGACGACGGCGCCCGCGACGGTCGGGAAAACCTTGCCAGACGCGCTGAGAACGCCACTGGCCAAAGAAGTCCAGCTCAGGGTATTGCCGGGCCTGTATTTCCACAGGCTGCAAGTGGAATCGGTGCAGAGCTTCTTTGCCGATACTTGGCGTGTCGCACCGGAAGCAGACCGCATCGGCTACCGCTACAAAGGCGGCACGCCGCTGAAGTTTCATGAACGCACGCCACCTTTTGGTGCAGGCTCCGATCCCTCGAACATCGTGGATGCCGGTTACCCCTATGGCTCGATCCAGGTACCAGCGGGGCGCGAGCCAATCATCTTGCATCGGGACGCCGTGTCCGGTGGTGGCTATGCCATGTTGGGCACGGTCATCAGTGCCGACATGGACCTCATTGCCCAGATGCAACCCAACCACTCAGCACGCTTTGTCCAGGTGGACATGGCGCAAGCCCTGGCCGCCCGCGCCGAGCGACGCACCCGTCTGGCGCATCAGCGCCAGGCTTTGATCTGATTTTTTCACAACCCAAGGAGACGACAATGAACCGCACTTTCACCCGCAGAATTCTGACCGCCAGCATCGCCATCGGCGCCAGCCTCGTATGGCAAAGCGTCAGCGCAGCCAACTGGTTCCCATACAAGGCCGAAGCCACCGAGCCTGCCTTTGCCGCAGATGGCAAAAAGGTCATGATGGACTACACGCCACTGACCAAAGCCAGCAAGAAATGGGATATTTGCGTGTCCTTCCCTCACATGAAGGACGCCTATTGGTTAGGCGTGAACTACGGCGTGGTTGAAGAATCCAAGCGCCTCGGTGTCAAGCTCAACTTGGTGGATGCAGGTGGCTACACCAACCTGAGCAAACAGATTTCACAAATCGAAGATTGCGTGGCACGTGGCGCCAATGCGGTGGTGATCGGCGCGATTTCTGGCGACGGTTTGAACAATCTCGTCAAATCACTGGCGGCTAAGAAGATTCCCGTGGTGGACCTCGTCAACGGCATCAGTTCGCCCGACGTCTCGGCTAAGTCGCTGGTATCGTTTTACACCATGGGGCAGTCGACCGGCGAATACCTGGCCAAGAAACACCCAGCGGGCAGCCCTGCCGTCAAGGTGGGTTGGTTTCCCGGCCCAGCCGGTGCCGGTTGGGTAGAAGCGGCGCACAAGGGATTCATGGATGCGATCAAGGGCAGTGCCGTGGTGGTGCTCGACCCAAAATATGGCGATACGGGCAAAGAAGCGCAGTCCAAGCTGGTGGAAGACGTGTTGCAGGCCAACCCCGACCTCTCCTATGTGGCGGGAACCGCGGTGACCGCCGAAGCAGCAGTGGGTATTTTGCGTAGTCGTAAGCTGGACAAAAAAGTGCAGCTGCTGTCCTTTTACATGACACCAGGTGTCTATCAAGGCATCGAGTCGGGTCGAATTCTGGCAGCCCCCGCCGATTCCATGGTGATTCAGGGACGAGTCGCGATCGACCAGGCGGTGCGTTTGCTGGAAGGAAAAGAGTTGACGCGCCATGTCGGACCCAAAATCTTCGTGGTTGACCCCAGTAACTACAAAACCGTTCGCTTCGACGACATCCTGCCGCCAGCGTCCTTCAAGCCAACGTTTCAGGTCAAGTAAGGCCGAACCTGCAATCCAACGGCATGAACGATTTTCATCTTTTGCATACTGAAGGTCTGTCCAGGTTCTACCCTGGTGTTCGTGCCCTGGACTCGGTGGACTTTGACCTGTTGGCAGGCGAAGTGCATGTGCTGTTTGGCGAGAACGGTGCGGGAAAATCTACGCTGATCTCGCTGCTTGCGGGGGCCAACACTCCAAGCGCAGGCAGCATCCATGTGCGAGGCGTCGCCAAGCACTTTGGCAACGTCCATGACGCTCGCATGGAGGGGATCAGCGCAGTCTTTCAGGAGTTTTCGCTGATTCCAACCCTTACGGTTGCACAAAACCTGTGCCTTGGCGAAGAACCTTTGCACAAGGGCATGCTGGATAAGCAGGGGCTTTTGAAGCGTGCCCAAAGCAGCCTTGACGAGTTGGGCTTTGAGGTCAACGCTTCGGCGCTTGTTGCGACCCTCAGCCGGGCTCAGCAACAAATGGTGGAGATTGCCAAAGGATTGCGTGGACAAGTATCGGTGCTTATTCTCGATGAACCTACGGCTTCTCTGACCGAGCGTGAAACCGCCAATCTGTTCGCTCTCATTGGGCGACTGAAGGAACAAGGCGTGGGCGTTGTGTATATCTCGCACCGAATGCAGGAGATATCTCAGATCGCGGATCGCGTGACGGTGCTGCGCGATGGTCGCAAAGTCTGCACGGTGAAAGCTGCCCAGACCACGCACGATCAACTCATCACTTTGATGAGTGGTCGGACGATTGAAAAGATCTACCCACACATCGAGTCTCGCCCTGGTGAGGTGGTTCTTGAAATCCAGAACTTGAGCACCCGCAGCGGAGTGCTCAATGCGTCCATTACTGCGCGTCGCGGTGAAGTGGTGGGGCTTGCGGGTCTGGTGGGTTGCGGCAAGTCAGAGGTGCTGCGCGCGGCTTACGGCCTTGACTCTGTTACTCATGGAAAAGTGATACTTAAAGGGCAGGACCATACCCATGCCAACACTGCACAAAGTTTGAAGTTGGGATACTTCTATTTGCCACCAGACCGCAAATCCGAAGGCCTGGTACTGGGATTCAGCAGCGCCTCCAACATCACCTTGCCAGTTTTGGACGGTCCACTGCGGGGGCTGGGCGGGTGGTTGCGCAAGAAGGACTTGCGGGGCTTGGCTACCAAGGCGGGCGATCAGGTCGAACTCACTGCCCGGAATATGAGCAAAGCAGTCGGACTGCTGTCTGGTGGCAACCAGCAAAAGGCGCTGTTTGCCAAGGGACTGACCAACAAAATGGCCTTGTACGTGTTCGATGAGCCAACGGTTGGTGTTGACGTGGGGACGCGCTCGGCACTGTACGGAGTGATCAAGCAACTGTGTGAAGGTGGTGCTGCGGTGGTATTGATTTCTTCCGATCTGCCCGAAGTTCTGCACCTGGCCCACAGGGCCTATGTGATGTGCCGCGGCGAGGTGATGGGGGAGTTGCAGGGCCCCGAGATCACCGAGAGTGGCCTATTGAGTTTATTTTTTGGTACCAAGGAAGGCCAGTCATGAATACCCCTAACGCCACTGCCTCGCCTGCGGCCTCTATTTCTTTCACTGAACGGGTGTCCTGGGGTGCGCGTCGACTGTTTGTCCGTCTGGGTGTCCTTCCTTTCATGTTGGTACTCGCTGTGATCGTGTTTGGAACGCTGTCTGACCAATTCCTCTCCGCGCAGAACCTGATGAACCTGCTGCGTCAATCGGTCTACCTGATCCTGGTTTCCACGGCGCAAATGCTGGTCTTGGTCACAGGTGGCTTTGACCTTTCGGTAGGGACCATCATGGCATTGACCTCGGTGGTTTCTGCAATGGTCATGCAGACCCTGGGCAGTAGCCTACCTGACATGGTCGGTCTGGTCATCGTTGCGGGCTGTATGGCCGGATTGATGGCCGGTGCGCTCGTTGGACTGCTCAATGGCTTGGGCGTCGCTTGGGCTGGCGTGTCTCCATTCATCATGACCATGGGCGTGCAGTCCATCGGTTTTGGCGCGGCACTCTACCTCACGGGAGGAGTTCCAGTGAACCGCCTGCCGCCAGCCTTTAGTGATCTGTTTGGATTCGGCACCGTCCTCGGTCTGCCGATTCCAGTGTTGGTCACTGTTGTGTGCGTACTTGCCGTCCACCTGTTGATGAACCGGCTGCCCACCGGCACTTACTTGTTGGCCGTGGGGGGAAATGCGAAGGCGGCTGCGCTTTCGGGCATTGATACGCGAAAGGTGCTGCTGACGGCTTACCTGATGTGTGCGGTATTGGCATCCATCAGCGGCCTGCTATTGACGGCCCGGGTTGAGACCGGTGAGGCGAACCTGGGCGGCACCATCGCGCTCGAATCAATTGCGGCCTGCGTCATTGCTGGGGTCAGCTTGCGCGGCGGTATTGGGCGTGTTCCCAATGTGGTGCTGGGTGCCATCTTCATTGGCTTAGTGCAAAACGGCATGAACCTGACCAATGTTGGTTCCTACCTGCAGATGGTGGTGTTGGGCCTGCTTCTGATCATCGCTGTGGTTGCCGACAAGTTTCGCCAACAGATGATCTTGCCCAACGCGAACTGAATTCGCTGAACAGTCTTAGAAACCACTTTGGAGTCCTTATGAAACGAGAAGAAAACGCCGCCAATTCGGCACTGATGGTGCGCCGCCATGCGGCCGTAGCCCGCGGTGTCGGCCAAGCGCATGAAATCTTTGTGAGTCGTGCCGACAACGCCGAGGTCTGGGACGTGGAATGGCGCCGTTACATCGACTTCGCCGGTGGTATTGCGGTGCTCAACACCGGGCACCGCAACACCGCCGTGATCGACGCGGTGAAGGCCCAACTCGACCGCTACACCCACACCTGCTTTCAGGTGCTGGCCTACGAGCCCTACGTGGAACTGGCCGAGCGCATCAACGCCAAGGCGCCGGGCGACTTCGCCAAGAAGACGCTGCTTCTCACCACAGGCGCCGAAGCGGTGGAAAACGCCATCAAAATTGCGCGCGCCCATACCCAGCGGCCGGGCGTGATCGCATTCACCGGTGGCTACCATGGCCGCACAAATATGACGCTGGGCCTGACCGGTAAGGTGGCACCCTACAAGATCGGCTTTGGCCCGTTTCCCGGCGAGATCTTTCACGCGTTGTTCCCCAACCCACTTCATGGGATTTCGGTGGACGATGCATTGCACTCTGTCGAGACCCTGTTCAGGAACGATATCGAGCCTACCCGTGTTGCCGCCTTCATCCTCGAACCCGTGCAAGGCGAAGGGGGCTTTTATATCGCTCCAAACGATTTTGTGGAAGGCCTGCGTGCCATCGCTGATCGTCACGGCATTTTGGTGATTGCCGACGAGATCCAAACCGGTGTCGGGCGCACCGGCACATGGTTCGCCAGTGAGCAGTGGCCCGTAGCGCCTGATCTGGTCACCACGGCCAAATCCATGGCGGGCGGCTTTCCGATCTCTGCGGTGGTGGGCCGTGCCGAGGTGATGGACGCATCCGCACCGGGCGGCCTGGGTGGCACCTACGCCGGCAGTCCAGTGGCCTGCGCAGCCGCGCTGGCGGTGCTGGATGAGTTCGAGAAACACGACCTGCTGCAGCGCAGCCGCGACCTGGGCCAGCGCATCACCGCGAGTCTGAAAGGACTGGCCCAACGCCATAGCTGCATCGCCGAGGTGCGTGGTCTGGGCGCCATGGTGGCCATGGAATTGTGCAAGAATGGCGACCCGCAACAGCCCGACTCCGAGCTGACCAAGGCGCTGGCCGCCGAGGCGACGCGACGCGGCCTGATCATCCTGACCTGCGGCACCTACGGCAACGTGGTACGCATCCTGGTGCCGCTGACCGCCAGCGACGCGCTGCTCGACGAAGGCCTAGCCATCATCGCTACGTCGCTGGACGCTCTGACTGCGGCGGCATAAGCCTTTTGCACCCGATACATAAGGACGTGAGATGAGACCTCAGGCCATCCCCACAGTGCAGATCGACAATGAACGTGTCATCGTTACCGAGTGGCGTTTTCCACCCGGCGCCGAGACCCGCTGGCACACCCACGCACACGACTACGTGATCGTGCCCATGACCGACGGCAACCTGCAGTTGGAGACAGACGAAGGCATCAAGACCAGCCAGTTGGTCAAGGGCCGTTCCTACGCCCGCCACATTGGCGTGAGCCACAACGTCATCAACCCCGGCCCCGACGAAGTCATCTTCGTCGAGGTGGAAATGCGCTGAGGATCAAGACATGAACACGAAGACTTCTCCCCTTTCGCTGCTCAAAGACCCGACCCTGCTCAAGACCGACGCGCTGATCAACGGCCAGTGGGTGGCAGGCAGCAGCCGCTTTGACATTCTCGACCCGGCCACCGGCCACAAGCTGGCCGATGTCGCCAACCTGGGCCCGGCGCAGGCACAAGCCGCAATCGCCGCCGCCAACGCCGCCTGGCCGGCCTGGCGCAGCAAAACGGCCAAGGAGCGCAGCATCATCCTGCGCAAATGGTTTGACTTGCTGATGGCGAACCAGGAGGACCTGGCGCGCATCATGACCGCCGAGCAGGGCAAGCCGTTTCCCGAGGCCAAGGGCGAAGTGGCCTACGGCGCCAGTTTTGTCGAATGGTTTGCCGAGGAAGCCAAGCGCGTCAATGGCGAGACCCTGCCGCAGTTCGACAACAACCGCCGCCTGCTGGTGATCAAGCAGCCAATCGGCGTGTGCGCCGCCATCACGCCCTGGAACTTTCCGCTGGCCATGATCACGCGCAAGGTGGCGCCGGCGCTGGCCGCCGGCTGCACCGTCATCATC
>JAKFXU010000438.1 GCA_021731215.1 Rhodoferax sp. | reverse complement strand
GAAACACCTGGGCCAGCGGCAGGATGTCCTCGGTGCGTTCGCGCGGCGGGGGCAGGTTGAGCTGCAGCTCGTCTAGCCGAAACAGTAGGTCCTGGCGGAAACCGCCGGTGGCCACCATGTCCTCCAGCGCGCGATGGGTGGCGCTCAGGATGCGCACATCGGCCTTGAGTTCGCGCTCGCCGCCGACGCGGCGAAAGCTGCCGTCGTTCAAGAAGCGCAACAGTTTGGCCTGCAGGTAGGCCGACATCTCACCCACCTCGTCCAAAAACAGCGTGCCACCGTCGGTCAGCTCCAGCAGGCCGGGCCGACCGCCGCGCAGCGCGCCGGTGAAGGCGCCGGGCGCGTAGCCGAACAGCTCGCTCTCGGCCAGACTCTCCGGCAGCGCGGCACAGTTGAGCGCAAAAAAGGGCTGATCCTTGCGCCGGCTGCCGGCGTGGCAGGCGTGCGCCACCAGCTCTTTGCCGGTGCCGGTTTCACCGCGGATCAGCAGCGGCGCATCGACCTGCGCCACGCGCATGGCGCGCTGCTTGAGCTGGCGAATGGCGGGGGACTGGCCCAGGATGGCCTCGAAGCCGCCCGCGCTGTAGTTCTGCAGGGCGCTCAGGCGCTCGCCGACGCGGTGCGGCGCCTGCAAGGTCAGCACGGCGCCGGCCACGCTGCCGCCGGCCTCATGCAGCGCCACGGTTTCGAGCAGGTAGCGCTCGCCACCGATCTGCACCTCGCTCACCGGCAGGCGGTAGCCCTGGCCAATCAGCGCTGCCACCAGTTGCGGGTCGCCGGTCAGCTCCTGCAGCGACATGCCGGTCAACTGCGCCTCGGGCACGCCGCAGGCGAGCACGGCCGCCGCATTGGCCACCACCACCACGCCGCGCCCGTCGAGGGCCAGCACCGGGTCGGTTTGCGACGCCAGTAGCGCGTCCAGGTACAGGCGACGGCGCGCGCCGGGCAGCATCTCCAGCTCGGCCACCGTCTGCACGCCGTCTATTGCCATCAGTTCGTGGCGCAGGGCGGCCAGGTCCGGCGCGCTCAGTGCCGGCACTTCAAGGTAAATATGCGGTGGATCGACCTCGACCGCCGACACATCGAGCGCGCGGCGGGCCAGCGTCACCAGAATTTCCTGGGCGATGCCGACCCGGTCAGCGAAAAGAACGTCTATGCGCATGCTGTGTGTATCGAAGTAAAGACATCGTATCTAATTCAATACATTGTAGGCAAGTGCTTGCCATCATTGAGTATTTTTATAAAAAATGAAATGTGTTCGGTAACATTGTCATGATCTGCATACAGGCACGCTCCTGGGTGGCACCAGGCCGACCAGCCAAGTCATTGATTTCATTGAGGTTCTTGTATTCTTCTGGCGCTGGCACGGGCTTTGCGTGGTGCTTGCCAGTCAGCCCATTCAAGCCGCGCCATCGCGCTGCGCCGGGCATCTTTGGAGCAACAGCATGCGTGTACTCATTCTCGGCAGCGGCGTCATTGGCACCACGGTGGCCTACTACCTGGCCCGCGCCGGCCATGAGGTGGAAGTGGTCGACCGCCAGCCCGGCCCCGGCCTGGAGACCAGCTACGCCAATGCGGGCGAGGTCTCGCCCGGCTACTCGGCACCCTGGGCCGGCCCCGGCGTGCCCATGAAGGCGATCAAGTGGATGCTGATGCATCACAGCCCGCTGGTGATCAAGCCGATGCTGGACCTGGCCATGTGGCGCTGGGGCCTGCAAACGCTGCGCAACTGCACCGAGGCGCGCTACCGCCTCAACAAGGGCCGCATGGTGCGGCTGGCCGAGTACAGCCGCGACTGCCTGAAAGCGTTGCGCGCCGAGATCGGCATCGAGTACGACGCGCGCGAACAAGGCACTCTGCAATTGTTTCGCACCCAAAAGCAGCTTGACGGCACCGCCAAGGACATCGAGATCCTGAACGAATTCAAGGTGCCCTATCAGTTGCTCGACCGCACTGGCTACCTCCAATACGAGCCGGCGCTGGCCGACGTGCAGGACAAGTTCGTCGGCGCACTGCGCCTGCCGGGCGACGAGACCGGCGACTGCTTCAAGTTCACCAACCTGCTGGCCGACAAGGCGCGGGCCCTGGGCGTCAAATTCCGCTTTGGCGTGGACATCGAAAGTATCGAGCGCAGTGGCGCTCGCATCACCGGTGTGCGTACCGGTGATGGCTTGTTGACTGCCGACCGCTATGTCATGGCTTTGGGCAGCTACGCCACGCGCATGCTGGCGCCGCTGGGCATTCGCATTCCGGTCTATCCGGTCAAGGGCTTTTCCATCACGGTGCCGATCACCAACGCCGCCAAGGCGCCCGAGTCCACCATCATGGACGAGACGCACAAAGTTGCCATCACCCGCCTGGGCGAGCGCATCCGCGTCGGCGGCACGGCGCAGCTCTCGGGCTTCGACCTGGAGCTGACAGAGAGTCGCCGCCGCACGCTTGAATTTGTGGTGAGCGACCTGTTCCCCAACGGGGGCGATGTGGCCAAGGCCGAGTTCTGGGCCGGGCTGCGCCCCATGACGCCCGACGGCACGCCCCTGGTGGGCGTGACGTCGATTGACAACCTGTTGCTAAGCACTGGCCACGGCACGCTGGGCTGGACCATGGCGGCCGGCACCGGGCGCGTGATGGCCGACCTGATCAGCGGCCGCCAACCCGAAATCAGCATGGAAGGCCTGACGCTGGCGCGCTACGGCTGAGCCCTTGGCTGCCCTGCACATTAAAACAGCCCTGTGCAGTTTGCTTGTGCTTGCATGGGGGGGCGAGGGGGTCAACCCCTTGCTTGGGGCGGCCCGGCGCGGCGGCTAATGCGTGACGAATTCGTAGACAACATCCTCGCTCTCGACCATGTCCAAAATGTCGTTCAGGGCATCATCGTCCTCGGTGCTGGTCCAGGTTTCCTCGGGATCGTTGGCAAACAGGGGCTCGATCGCGATGTCCAGAAATTGATGGTTCGGCAGCTTCAACACCTGCCCCCCTTCAGAGGTTTCGACCAGTTCCCAATCATCCGGGACCGACATTTCCAGCTTGATGGTGACGTTGAGTTTTTTCATGGTGGCATCCTTTGTTTATGACCGGGGGAGGTTAACCGAAGCTGGCCACCGTACGACATCAGATTCAGGCGTCGCCCAGCTCATCCATAAGAGCCTGTACAGAATCGACCAATGGTGGCAACGCGTTCTGCGTCACATTGCATAAATGGCTTCGCGGTTGCGGTTGATGCTGGCCAGCACGTAGGGGTTGCGCACGGCACCGGGTTCCACCAAGTCAACGCTGCGGCCCAACAACTGTTCCAAGTCGGCCTTGGCGCCGAAAAAGGCTTCCAGACTGGGCAGCGCGTCAGGCGCGAACTCCACCAAAAAATCGGCGTCGCTGTTGGCGGGGTTGAAGTCGTCTGCCCGCGCGGCCGAGCCGAACACCTCCAGCCGACTGATGCGGTAGCGCTGACTGATGGCGGATATGCCTGAGCGGTGTTGGGCAATGGCGGGGTGCATGGGCGAATTTTAGGGGGATTACCCGTGAGGACCATCAGGGCGTCTTGTGCGCGCTGCGTGAGGGCTTCGGTTTGATGGTCGGCACGGTGACGCCAAAGGCATCAGCCAGCCGTTGCGCTACGCCGCAGCCGAAATCACACAAAGCTCACGCAAACGTGCGGGGGGAATTTCGAGCTGACCTTGCCCCTGTTTTCCGCACTCCATAAGCTGTCCATTATGCGGACTGTCTGTTTTGCTGCTGGTCAGCGAGCCAGCATTGCTCAAACCTCATGGGACTGGTAATGCTTTTGATTGCCCTGTTTGCTGACCGTGAGCAAACCCGTCTCAGACAGCGTCGCCAGCACGCGCTGCCGCCCCCTTGGGAAAGAGGGCGTCCGCCAGGCTGGACCAGGTTTGCTTGCTGCTTGAAATACCCATAATGGGTTTTATGATGCCCCAAATGGGTTTTTGTTTCAGGTCTTTACCTGAGCCCGAATGTGACTGCTTGCGAATATACCGCCATGAGTGTGTTTGATAGCGAAATCTGATGTTTACGCTTTATTATTGAAGCGTAAATAGATAAAATGCGCTTCATGTACCTTTGGCAATCCCCGGACTGGCCTAATTTTCAGCACAATGCACAAGCGCTGGCTCCCGTGCTGGCGCAGGCCCGGCTGGCGCAAGGTCGCATGCTGGGGCTGGCCAGTAGCTTGCAATGGGTCGATCTGGCAGAGCTGCAACTCAGCGGCTGGGCGCAGGAGGCGGTGGCGACGGCCCAGATTGAAGGGGAAATTTTGCAGCTCAACTCAGTGCGCGCTTCTGCCGCGCGGCGGCTGGGCTTGCCGGACGCGTCCGACACTGCGCGCGACGCCCGCACCGAGGCCACGCTGGACGTGTTGCAAGCCGCCGTCAACCAATGGCAGCGCCCCTTGCTGGACGACGATCTGTTTGACTGGCATGCCGCCTTGTTCCCCACCGGGCGCAGCGGCATTACCCGCATTGCCACTGGCGCATACCGCAGCCATGTCGAGCCCATGCAAATTGTCACGCCCCGCTTGGGTAAGCCTGATGTGGTGTACTACCAGGCGCCCGCGTCCGCTGATGTGCCGGCCCACATGGCGCTGCTGCTCCAGTGGTTCAACCAAAGCCTGGGCACCATGGACGGGCTGGTGCGCGCGGCCATCGCCCACCTGTGGTTTGAGGCCATCCACCCTTTTGAAGACGGCAATGGCCGCATCGGCCGCGCATTGGTTGAGCTGGCGTTGGCGCAAGACATGCAAAGCAGCCAGCGCCTGTTCAGCCTGTCCACGCAACTGTGGCAAGACCGCGCGGGCTACTACGCCCACTTGCAAGCCGCCACCGCGCAGCCCAACATGGACCTCACGCCTTGGGTGCAGTGGTTCGTCGGCCGCGTCGAGGCCGCTTGCCACGCCGCGCTGGGCCAGATGCAAACGGCGCTGGCTAAAAATCGTTACTGGTCACAGTTAAATACCGATCACCCCGGTTTGAGCGCCTCGCAGCGCAAAGCGCTGGCACGCCTGTTTGACGCACAGCCGGTCGGATTCAAAGGCGGCATGAGCACCGAAAAATATGTGAACCTGACCAGCACCTCGCGCGCCACCGCCTACCGTGAACTCACCGAACTTGCAGAATTGGGCCTGCTGCTGCGAACCGGGCAGGGGCGGGGGACACGGTATCAGTTGGTGCTTTAGATGTTGGTGAAAAGTGCCTATAGCCCCGGCCAAATAGGCACAGCCGAACGGCCCAGTACTGCACTGGCGGCCATGCCGGGGCTGACGAACAGGTGGTCACGCGTGAAAATGGTTCAGCCAGCCTTGCGCGTACTGCTGGCTTGCTTGGGCTTGATGCTCGGCACGACAAGGCCACCCGATCCGCCACAAAGTAACCATGCCACTTACACTTAAACTGAAACTTGTTATCGGCCTTCGCGCTGGCCAGTGACGGTTCCACAAACGCAGTCACCACTTTCCGGCTGTTCGGGTTCGGTCCTTCAATAAAGTCTTTGCTGCCTGCGTCGGGCGGGGGTGCGGCAGCGAGGCAATGCATCAGGCTACTTTCTTTAAAGTCAGCTTCACGGTGTAGCCCAGTTGCGCGGCAACGTTTACCAGCGCATCCAGCGTGAATTTGTGCGTGCGGTTTTTGATTAGATCGTTCATGCGCGGCTGTGTGATGCCTGCGCGCTTGGCCGCTTCGGTTTGTGTGATGCCGAGTTTGTCGATCACTTTGCGGATGTGGATGACCAGATCACCACGCAGCAACAGGTTTTGTGCTTCGGCTTCCGGGAAGCCCAAGTCGCGAAAGACGTTGTTGCTGCCAACCACGCTGTGCAGCTTTTCGGTCATGATTTCTTCCTTTTCAACAGGGTTGCATATTGGCTTTTGGCTGTGTCCAAATCAGGTTTCGCAGTTTTCGGTGTCTTTTTAATGAAGGCATGAAGCACGTAAACATAGTCTGAAAATTTGGCAACATAAATCACGCGGTACTGATTGCCAGAGCGCACCCTGATCTCATAAGCACCAACACCTACCGTAGGCATGGGCTTGAAGTCTGTGGGCATGAAGCCGGCTTGTACCAGTTGAAGCTCCTGACCAATCATCAGACGTGCATCCTGCGGAAAATCACGCACCGCGTTTAACGAAGTTCCCAGCCACTCGATGCGCTTCATTTTATATCTGTTTTGATAAGTTTACAAGACGGGAATACTTGGCATTGAGTTACTTGCCCCAACTATCCTTCAACCCACCGCCAGATTAAACACCGGTTTCCCCTGCGCGTGATCCACCCGATCCGCTACAAAGTAGCCATGCCGTTCAAACTGAAACTTTTGATCCGCCTTGACGCTGGCCAGTGACGGCTCCACAAACGCGGTCACCACTTTGAGGCAACCCTTTGATGAAATCCTCGCCGCGCGCCGGGTGGTTCCGATCCGGGTCATGGGCGTTGAGTCTGAGCTCCGTGCAGTCAAGATCCAGCCGCCATAAACCGCTTTTCCACTTCGTCCACAAACGCCTGCGCCTGTTGTACGGCCCACTGCGCTTCTTCCGCACTGATGGAGTCGCCTTTTTAGTCGGCTATCCTGCAAGAGTTTGTGGGCACTCGCGACTGCACGATGGGCTTTTTCCATCAACTCCTGCGCGTTCACAGGGCGATGCCCAAATCGCGATGTTGTGCAGCAAGTGGGGGTTTGAATAGCGCTCGGGATGTGCCCATTCGCCTTCCCACACGGGCAGCGGCTGGATGCGGATGCCGGTGTCCAGCAAGATGTCGTAAGCGATGTCGTTCATCGCCATTTTGGTTTTGATGAAATGACTGGGCTCGCCTTTGAGAATGATGGCGACGTCTGCGTCGCTCTCGTCATGCGCGGTGCCGCGTGCTCGGCTGCCAAACAGAATGACTTGCTGCGTGGGGTAGGCTGCGGCCACGCGTTCGACAAAAGCGCGTGTGGCTTTGAGCGTGTTGGCGGAGAGGCGTACGGCAGTCATTGGGCAGGATGAATTGTTAATTAAATTCCAGTGTTGGAGTCATTGTGCATCGAAGCTACTTTCCCCACGAATCCTTCAACCCCACCGCCAAATTAAACACCGGCTTGCCCGCCGCGTGATCCACCCGATCCGCTACAAAGTAGCCATGCCGTTCAAACTGAAACTTTTGATCCGCCTTGGCGCTGGCCAGTGACGGCTCCACAAACGCCGTCACCACTTTCAGGCTGTTCGGGTTCAGGCTTTCGATGAAGTCCTTGCCGCCGGCGTCGGGCTGGGCGTCCAGGAACAGGCGGTCGTACAGGCGCACTTCCACCGGCAGGCCGTCACTCACACCGACCCAGGTGATCACGCCTTTGACCTTGACGGCATCGCTGCCGGGGGTGCCGCTCTTGGTGTCGGGGATCAGGGTGGCCAGCACCTCAAGAATCTTGCCGCTGGCGTCTTTGGTGCAGCCGGTGCATTCGATCACGTGGCCGTATTTCAGGCGCACCTTGTTGCCCGGGAACAGTCTGAAGAAGCCTTTGTGTGGCGTCTCTTCAAAGTCGCTGCGGTCAATCCAGACCTCCTTGCCGATCTTGAAGCTGCGTTTGCCCAGCTCGGGGTGGTGCGGGTGCAGCGGGGCGCTGCAGTCGTCCAGCTTGCCCACAGCAGCTTGACTGCTGTCTTCCGGTTTCCCCATCACGGCGTCCCAGTTGCTCAGCACCAGCTTGATCGGGTCCAGCACCGCCATGGCGCGCGCGGCCGAACCATCCAGCGTTTCGCGCAGGCAGCCTTCCAGGGTTGAATAGTCGATCCAGCTGTCGCTCTTGGTCACGCCAATGCGCTCGGCAAACAGTTGAATCGCCTCGGGCGTGTAGCCGCGCCGGCGCAGGCCGACCAGGGTCGGCAGGCGCGGGTCGTCCCAGCCCTTGACCTTGTGGTCGTACACCAGTTGCGCCAGCTTGCGCTTGCTGGTAATCACGTAGCTGAGGTTGAGGCGGGCGAATTCGTACTGGTGTGGCGGCGGGGCGCTGAGCAGGCCGGCTTCGATCAGGCGCTGCAGCAGCCAGTCGTAAAACGGGCGCTGGTCTTCAAATTCGAGCGTGCAGATGCTGTGCGTGATGTTTTCGAGCGCGTCCTCGATCGGGTGGGCAAAGGTGTACATCGGGTAGATGCACCACTTGTCGCCGGTGTTGTGGTGGGTGGCGCGGCGGATGCGGTAGATGGCGGGGTCGCGCAGGTTGATGTTGGGGCTGGCCATGTCGATCTTGGCGCGCAGCACCATGGCGCCGTCTTCGTGCTTGCCGTCGCGCATTTCGCGAAAGCGCGCCAGGTTCTCGGCCGGGGTGCGGCTGCGAAACGGGCTGTCCACGCCGGGCTTGCCGAAGTCGCCGCGGTTGATGCGGATTTGCTCCACCGTTTGTTCGTCGACATAGGCGTGGCCGGCTTCGATCAGGGCTTCGGCGGCGCGGTACATGAAGTCAAAATAATCGCTGGCCTGGTAGGGCGCGGCGGTCGGCGAACCATTCCAGTCAAAGCCCAGCCACTTGACGGCGTCGATGATGCTGTTGACGTACTCCTGCTCTTCCTTTTCCGGGTTGGTGTCGTCAAAGCGCAGGTGGCAGACGCCGCCGTAATCGCGCGCCAGGCCGAAGTTGATGCAGATGCTCTTGGCGTGGCCGATGTGCAGGTAGCCGTTGGGCTCGGGCGGGAAGCGGGTGCGGATCTTGGCCGGGTCGGGTGCGCCCTGGGCGTGGTGCGCCGCGTCGCCCGGGCTGCCGCCCCATTTGCGCTGGGCGTAGCTGCCGGCGGCCAGGTCGTGCTCGATGATCTGGCGCAGAAAATTACTCGGCTTGTTGGCCGGCGCGATGGCGTTGGCAGGATGGCCGGGCTTGGGCTTGCTGGGTGTGGATGAGCTCATGCGTTTGATTTTAGACGTCGATGCGCGCTGAAGTACCATCTTCACCCCTGGCGGCCATTCAGGAACGCAATATGAACCCCAACGATTTCTCCGATACTTCCCCCGCAACCGTGCCGGTGCAGCGCGCCGATCTGCAGGCTGCGGTGCAGGACGGCATTGTGACCATCGCGCAGGCGCAACAACTGTGGTCGCGCTGGACGGCCGCGACAGCACCGGCCAGTGCGCCGGGCCGGCCGGCAAGGCCGGGCTTGCCATCGGTGCGCGGCCCCAGCTTCAGCTTCATCAACACCCTGTATTACTTCGGCGGCATGGTGGCGATTGGCGCCATGACGCTGTTCATGACGCTGGGCTGGCAGTCCTTTGGCGCCTGGGGCCTGCTGGCGATCAGCTTGGGCTATCTGGTGGCCTGCCTCAAGGTAGCCGACCATCTGAAGGCCCATCAATTGCCGATTCCGGCCGGCATTCTGGCCACGCTGGCGGTGGTGCTGGTGCCGCTGATCGTGTGGTGCGCGCAGCAGGGCCTGGGCCTGTGGCCGCCGGGCGGTCCCGAGCGCTATTCGGCCTACCACACGCAGATCAACTGGCGCTGGCTCACGCTGGAATTTGCCACGCTGGCCGCCGGTGTGGTGATGCTGTGGCGCTACCGGCTGCCGTTCATGGTGATGCCGGTGGCCGTGACCCTCTGGTACATGAGCATGGACGTGGCCAACGCGCTGATGCAAAACCAGGGCTTCGACTGGAAGTTCATGCGCGATGTGTCGATGCTGTTTGGCCTGGCCACCTGTGCTATGGCCGTGTGGGTGGATCTGCGCTGCCGCCGCGCGCACGAGCCGAGCTGGCGGCAGGACTACGCGTTCTGGCTCTATCTGTTTGGCGCCATCATGTTCTGGAGTGGCTTGAGCCTGCGCGATTCCAGCTCGGAGCTGGCCAAGTTCCTCTATGCACTGGTCAATGTGTTTTTGGTGTTGGTCGGCGCGGCCATGGCGCGGCGCGTGTTCACGGTGCTGGGGGCTTTGGGGGTGGCTGGGTATCTGGGCTATCTGTCGCACCGGGTGTTCAAGGACAGTTTGCTGTTCCCGTTTGCGCTGACGCTGCTCGGTCTGGGGGTGGTGGCTTTGGGCGTCTGGTGGCAGCGCCATGAAGAGCAGATCAACCAGCGCCTGAGCGCCTGGGTGCCGGCCGGACTGCGCGACTGAGGGCCTGAGGCCGGGTCGGCCAGGCTTGTTACCTCCGGCAATGCTTGTCACATAAACGGGCTAGCCCGCCGCCGGCTGGCCGCGTTTAATGACAGGGTGCAGGCTCACTCCATGGGCCTTTCGCCTTTTCATGCAGGAGAACTCTTATGAAAATCCATCGTTCGGCATTTGCCCGGGTCGCTGCCGGCGCGTTGGCCTTGGCCGCCCTGGGCATGACGGCGGCCGCGCAGGCGGGCGACGTGTACTGGTCGATTGGCCTGTCTTCGCCCGGTGTGCAAGTCGGGGTGGCCAATGCGCCGCCGGTAATAGTGCATCAGCCGGTGTACAGCCGGCCCTATCCGGTCTATCGAGAGACGTATCCGGTTTACTGGCAGCCGCCTGTGGTCTACGTGGCGCCGCGTCCGGTGATCTATGTGCAGCCGGCACCGTTCTATATGCCACCGCCCCGCTACGTTCGGGCCGAGTGGAAACATCACGGACACCGCAACGGCAAAGGTCGCTATCAGTCGCGCGACTTTGACGACGAAGGCTCCGGCCATCGCGGCAAAGGCCACGGCCGGCACTGAACCGATTGAGCTAAATCAGTGAAAACGCGAACGCGTTGATGGCCTCGATGTCGGGCGGCAGCACGGTGTAGGGCAGGCCCTCGCGCGTCAGGCCGGCGCGCAGCGCGCGGTCAATCTTGCGGGCTTCATCCTCGTCTTGCAGGCGGCCGGAGTGCACGTATTTTTTGTCGCCCCGCTCGACGATCACGTTGATGTTGGTGTGCTGCTTGTACCACTTCAAAATCTGCGCGCGGGTCTTGACCACGTCGCAGATGTTGTCTTCGTAATGCTCGTTGTAGTAAAGAATTTGCGGTAGCGAGCACTCGGTCACCAAAAACTGGACCTGCCCATCGAGCAGTTCGAGCGTGTCGAACTGGCGCTGCGCGATCTGGTACTGGTTCTTCAAGCCTTCAAAATCCTGCTGCCAGACCAGAGACTTGGCAAAGTCGGGGATGTTTTCCACTGTCTTGTTGCGCAGGATCAATTGCAAAATAATCGCCGATGAAAACAGGGATTTGTTGCAGCCCGGCCCGCCAATGATGTTGATGACCTTGGTCGGGTACATCCGCATTTTGTTCTCCGGCAGCCGGTTGTTGACGGTGGTGTAGTGCAGGGTCATGGCGGGCCTTTTGGTGAGTGTGCAGCGGAGGATACTTGAACCTGAATGAGTTGTTTGCACCTTGCTGCGTTCGTCCATTCAAACAGATCAAGCCCCGGTGCTGCAGGATCGGCCACCGGTTGACGCCGCTTTGCCGGCGCTTCGCGCCAGCGGGGGGCGTTTTCGTCGCAAGTTGGGTGCATGGGGGCCGCGCTCTGAATACGCTTCAAGCCGTTCACATCGATTAACTCCTCTGGCGGATTCTCCATGCTGCTTCAACTACCTTCCTCGCTGTGGCGCCGCCTTCTGGCCGTAGCCGCCGCCGTGCTGCTCGCTACTGCGGCCCAGGCCGCGCCCGAAGCACAGTTCCAGGGCGCCTTGGCGCAGTTTTTGAAGGCGCAGGCCGGCGACGCTGCCGCTATCGAACGGGCGGCGCAGGCGTTTGAAGCGCTGCTGCGCACCGAACCCGCCAACCCGGTGCTCATGGCCTATGCCGGCGCGGCCACGGCCATGCGGGCCACCACTACCATCCTGCCCTGGAAGAAAATTGGATATGCCGAAGACGGCATGGCCCGGTTGGACCAGGCGCTGAACCTTCTGACACCCGAACACAACGCGGTGGTGCAAAACAACACGGCCGGTGTGCTGGAAGTGCGTTTTACCGCGGCCAATACTTTTCTGGCGGTGCCCGGTTTCATGAGCCGCAGCGCGCGCGGTGCCAAGCTGCTGGGCGAGGTACTTTCCAGCCCCTTGCTGGCGCAGTCACCCCTGGGTTTTCAGGGCGCGGTCTGGCTGCGCGCCGCCAGACTGGCCGAGGATGAAAAGCGTACCGACGATGCCCGTAGATACCTCAAACAGGTGATTGAGCGCCATGCGCCGCAAGCGGATGCAGCACGCGCCAGGCTCAGAGTATTGGCATCATGAGCGCCGCCGAAAACACGGTGGTCGAGTTGCGCGGCGTGCACAAGACCTATCGCCTGGGCCAGCATGTGGTGCGTGCGCTGCAGGGCGTCGACCTGCGTGTGCAGCGCGGCGAACTGCTGGCGCTGACCGGGCCGTCGGGCAGCGGCAAAAGCACCCTCCTCAACCTGTGCGGACTGATTGACACCCCCGATTCGGGCGACATCGTCCTGGGAGGGCGTTCGGTCGGCGGCCTGGATGAAAACCAGCGCACATTGATGCGGCGTGATGCGATGGGTTTTGTGTTCCAGGGCTTCAACCTGGTGCCGGTGATGACGGTGGCCGAAAACGTGGACTACCCACTGTTCATCGCCGGGGTGCCTGCTGCCGAACGGCGCGAACGGGTGGCGGCCCAACTGGAGGCGGTAGGGCTGCAGGACCATGCGCGGCACCGGCCCGACGCCCTCTCGGGCGGGCAGCGCCAGCGCGTGGCGATTGCGCGCGCGCTGGTCAAGCGCCCCCGGCTGGTGATTGCCGACGAACCCACTGCCAGCCTGGATTCGCACACGGCGGACCAGGTGCTGGCGTTGATGCGCGAACTTGGACACGCCCAAGGTGCGGCCTTTGTGATTGCCACCCACGACAGCCGCTTGACGCAGCGCTGCGACCGTGTCCTGGCGCTGCTCGATGGGAGGCTGCAATGAAGATCAATAGGTGGGATCGCATGGATTTCAGGTGGCTCAAATTTGCATGGCAAAACACGCTGCGCAACCGCCGGCGTTCGCTGGTCACGGTGTCGATTGCGGCGCTTGGCACGGCGGCTATTCTGCTGGCCGGGGGCTTTGCCTTGTTCACCTATGAATCGCTGGCGCAGGCGGCAGCACGCAGCACCGGGCACCTGATTCTGGGCAAGCCCGACCAGTTCACGCATGATGAAGACACGCCGCTGCAGCACGGGCTGGACAACGCCACTGCGCTGCGGGCCAGCCTGTTGACTGACACTGGGGTGCGCAGCGTGCTGCCGCGGGTGGAGTTCAGCGGGCTCATCAGCAACGGTGACAAGTCGACCGTGATGATGGCCACCGGCATCGACCCGGACGCCGAGTTCTCCGTGAAGGGCCCGTTTCTGACAGTAACGGCGGGAGCCGCGCTGGCCTCGGGCGCCGCCGAGCCGGAGGTGATGCTGGGCGACGCGCTGGCGCGCAGCCTCAAGGCCAGGCCGGGCAGCAGCCTGACGCTGCTGGCCAGTACCGCCGAGGGCGCGCTCAATGCGATGGACGTGCGGGTCAAAGGTGTGTTCTCCACCGGTGTGCCCGATGTAGACCGGCGGCTGGTGTACACCGACATTGGCACCGCGCAAAAGCTGCTGGGCACGCAGCGCGTGTCCAGCCTGGGCGTGTTCCTGAGCCGCATGGAGTTCACCACCGGCGCGCAGCAGCGCCTGGCGGCGGCCAACCCCGCGCTGACGGTGCAGACCTGGATCGACCAGGCCTTCTTCTACCGTTCGGTGCGCGACCTGTACAAGCGCATCTTCGGCGCTCTGGGGCTGATCATCGGCCTGATCGTGGTGTTTGTGGTGACCAACGCCATGGCCATGGCCATCATCGAGCGCACCCGCGAGATTGGCACCCTGCGCGCGTTGGGCACACTGCCGGCGCAACTGATGCGCACGCTGGCGCTCGAAGGCATGGTGCTGGGCGGTGTGGGGGCTCTGGCCGGCGCGCTGCTGTCGCTGGCCGTGTCGCTGCTGCTGTATCTGGTGCCGCTCGAGATGCCGCCGCCGCCCGGGCGCTCGGTGGGCTACCCGCTCAACATCACGATCGACCCGGCGCTTTATCTGGCGACCGTTGCGGCCATGGTGGCGCTCACCATGCTGGCCTCGGCCTGGGTGGCCCGCAAGACGGTGCACATGCCGGTCGTTGACGCACTGGCACACACATGAAACTGCTCACCCGCTTCACCCTTGCGGCAACACTGACTGCAGCCGGCCTGCCGGTGCAGGCCCAGGATGTGGCCGCCATTCTCAAAGCCACCGACCGTTTCCGCATGAGTGCGGACAACCTGCAGGTGGACACGCAGATCAGCGTGTTCAATGCCGACGGCACGCCCGACAAGGAACGGCGCTACACCGTGTTTGCGCAAGCCAGGCGCCAGTCGCTGGTGCTGATGCAAAGCCCGGCGGAAAAAGGCCAGAAGGTGCTGATGCTGGGCGACGATTTCTGGCTCCTGCTGCCGGGCAGCCAGCGCCCCTTGCGCATCACGCCCATGCAAAAGCTGCTGGGCGACGCCTCCACCGGCGACGTCGCCACCATGAGCTGGGCCGATGACTACAGCGCCGCGCTGGTGGGTGAAGAGCGTTGCGGTGACGGCACGGCCGGGGCCGCAACGCTCTTCACCCACCAGCGCGGCGCTG
>JAKFXU010000302.1 GCA_021731215.1 Rhodoferax sp. | reverse complement strand
CCTTGGGGCGGCCCGGCGGTGCAACTCAGTATTTCCCGGAACGCAGCACCAGCAATACCAGCAGCACCCCGAGGATAAAGGCGACCGTGAAACCGAACAGGCCGAACACCGGCAGCCCCCACAGCGTGGGCCCGGTGCCCGCGAGAATGATGAGACTGGAGCCGATGATGAGGGCGGCGACGATCAGTCCCACCGCGATGCGGTTGCTGGAGCGGTCCATCTCGCCAATGAGAAATTCCAGCCCGCGGTGCACGAAGTCGATGGAAAGGCGGTCGGCCGTCATTTTTTTTACCAGCTCTTCCACCTCGCCCGGCAGCCGCCGGGCCGTGCCGGCCCATTGCTCCAGCCCTTCGCGCGTGGCTTCGGCCAGCCGTGCCGGGGCGCGCGCCGCCGCCGCTTGTTCTTCGGAGAAGGCGCGGCAATGCGCGACGACGTTGAAGCCGGGATGCAACAGCCGCAGCAGACTCTCGATCTCGGCGAAGGTGCGAAACAGCAGAAACAGCTCGCGCGGCAGCTTGAGCCCGTGGCGCGCGCCGTTCTGCACCATTTGCAGGAACAGGTCGCCCAGGCGTATGCGCGCATAGGGCTGATTCATCTGACTGCGCAAGATCGGTTCCAGTTCGCGTTGAAAGGCGAGCCGGTCCACCTCGGCGCCGGCATGGGAGATGTCCAGCCACAGCGCCGCCACGCGCTCACAGTCTTCGGCCAGCATGGCGCCAAACAGCCCCGCCAGGGCGCGCCGCTCGTCCTGGGAAAGCTGTCCGGCCAGACCGAAATCGATGCACGCAATGCGCCCGCCGCGCAGCACCAGAAAATTGCCGGGATGCGGGTCGGCTTGAAAAAAGCCAAAATGGAAAATCTGTTTCAGGAAGGCACGCAACAAGCGCTCGGCGACCCGTTTGCGGTCAATGCGGGCGCGCCGCAGGCGCTCGATCGCATCAATCGGAATGCCGTCGATGTACTCCATCACCAGGACCTTGGGCGTGCTCCATTCCCAGTAGATCCGGGGCGCGAAGATATGGGCGTCGTCGGCGAAGGCGCGCGCGAAGCGCTCGGTGTTGGCCGCCTCCAGAATGAAATCGAGTTCCTGGCCGATGGAAATCGCGAATTCCTCGACCATTTCGGCGGGATTGAGGGCGCGGCTCTCCGGCAGGTATTTCTCCGCGAGCTGCGCCAGTTGACGCAGCACCGCCAGATCGGCGGCGATCAGCCGGTCAATGCCCGGACGCTGCACCTTGAGCACCACCGGCGCCTTGTCTCGTTTCAGCGTGGCGCGGTGGATCTGCGCGATGCTGGCGGCCGCCAGCGGCAGATGCTCGATGCCGCGGAACGGCGTTGACCCGGCGCCGAACTGTTCGTTCAGCACGCCTTGGATCGCCGGCCAGGGCTCCGGCCGCGCGTGCGCCAGCAAGCGGCTCAGTTCCTGCACAAAGGCTTCGGGCACCAGGTCGGGCCGGCCGCTCAGCAACTGGCCGAATCCGATGAAGGTCGGCCCCAGGTCTTCACACGCCTGGCGCAGGTGTAGCGCAACGTTGTCGTCTTCCCGCTGATGCAGGCGGGCATAGCGGACGCGTTCCAGCAGCGACAAATGCCGATGCAGCGCGAGGCGTTTCAGGACCTGGTAAAAACCGTGGCGCGCCAGCACCCGCAGAATCTGCCGCAGACGGCCGATCAACTGGATGCGCTGGCGTACGGATCTGAACATGCCTGTCCTGCGCTCCTATTGCAAACGTTCTGCGGCATTATCGCCCTGAGGGGGCCTTGGGGCTAGGCGCCGAGCAGCCCCTTCTTGAGGCTGCCATCGACCGGCTTGTCGCCGATCCACACGCGCAGCACGGCGGTGAAGAACTCCTCGCCGGCAATCACGCTGCCGCGCGCCTGCCCGTTGACCGTCACGCGCGTGCCGGCCTCCGGCACGAACTCGAAATGGATCAGGTCGCCCTTTTTGGCTTCGCCGACGGCCTTGAGGCTGGCGTTGAGCGCGTCGATCTGCGCCTTGAAGCCGGCCAACTGGGCCTCGCTGTGGTTGTTGCGCAGGCCGTCGTTGAGGGCACTGGCAAAGGTTTCGGCATCGACGCTGCGCAACATGGTGATGGCGATGCGGCGCGCGCCCTTCTGCGCCAGCAGCGCGCCGGCATCGCTCGCCCTCTGGGGCACGTACAGCCCGGCCACGTAAACCTTGAAGATGGCGCGCGTGCGCACCCCGGCCCCATTGAGTTGCAGCAGCGCGGCGCCCACCTGCGCCGTCGGCTCCAGCTTCACCCCTTCGATTTCGGCTGGCTGTGCAGCGGCACTGGCGGCCGCGATCGTTACCACCATGGCGGCCAGCAGCCGCGCCAATACACCCTTCATAGTCGCTCTCCTTTATGGTTAAAAAACAGATACCGTGCCGGTCGTGCCCGAACGTGGCCCGCACCGCCACTTCGCGCAGCGCAGAGTACCACGGCGCTCGCTGGCACGCCTATGGCAGCCCGCTGGCGGCGCTGGGTAGACCGCTGCCTCAGCGCGGGCCTGGCAAACCCCGCGCTGGAAGAGCGCTAAAAGGTGCATCCCATACCAATCGCCTGGCAGGGTTACTTGGACTGAGTGGGGATGGAATTTTCCAACCTTATTACAGTTGGTCTTGACTATCCACCGTCACGTCAAACAAAATTGTGCGGCGGGGGTGCTGATCCGCAATTTCAAATTGAGAAAGAAGTACATGCCATGAATCTGCCAGAACGCGACGGCGACGGTTATCTGACCGACATGAGTGCGTGGACCGAGGAAATTGGCCGCGCCATGGCGGCGGCCGACGGCTATGAACTTGATGACGCCAAATGGGCACAGATCCTGAAGGCGCGTGAATATTATGAAGAATTCAGCAGCGTGCCGCCGATTCGCAAATTCGCCAAGTACCTGGGCGAGGACCAGGGCGTTGTGTTCAAACTCTGGATGACCGGCCCGATGAAGCCGATCACCAAGTACGGCGGCCTGCCCAAGCCGACCGGTTGCGTTTAGTCGCGTCCAGCCCCTTCAATCCAGTTTTGCGGCCCGGATCCGGGCCAGCAGGTCCGCCACCGGGCGACTGGCCAGGGCTGGCGCGCCAGTGCCCTGGGTCTGCGCGCGGATCAGGCGCTCCAGCATCTCCAACTGCGGCGTTACCGGGCCGAAAAACCGGGCCTCGTTGCCCACCGCCAACAGCAGGGTAGGAAAGTTCTCCACGTCCAGCGGGTGCAGCAGGTCGGCATCGTCTTCGACGTCGATCCACAGAAAGCGCGCCTGCGGAAATCGCGATTGCATTTGTTCGAAGCGGCTGCGATATTCGCCGCAGACGCCGCACCACTGCGCGCACAGGCAGACGATAAGCACGGGGGCGCACGGGGCCGGGGTTTGCGGGTTCATGGGCGTGGGTCACAAAAAATCCAGGCCCCGAGTATGCGCGATGACGGTGCTGCGCCTGGAGGCGCCAGCGTCGAGCATCGGCTGGCGCTGGCCGATGCTGCTGGCAGATTTGCGTCAGCAGCCCCTGTACCCGCTGGCCAAAGCGATTGAGTTCATCCCGGTAAAACCGCCACTTTTCGCATCATAAGCGCACGCTCAACCCGCAGGCACAACTGCCTGCGCCGCCGCCTTCACCTTCAGCCGCCAGCCATGCAGCAGCGGCTCGGTATAGCCACTGGGTTGCGCCAGCCCCTTGAACACCAGATCACACGCCGCCTGGTAGGCCATCGAGGTGTCGAAGTGGCCTGCCATCGGCTGGTACAGCGGGTCGCCCGTGTTCTGGCCATCCACCACCGCCGCCATGCGCTCAAACGTTTGCCTCACCTGGTCCGCCGTGACCACGCCGTGGTGCAGCCAGTTGGCCATGTGCTGGCTGCTGATGCGCAGCGTGGCGCGGTCTTCCATCAGGCCGATGTTGTGGATGTCGGGCACCTTGGAGCAGCCCACGCCCTGGTCGATCCAGCGCACCACGTAGCCCAGGATGCCTTGCGCGTTGTTGTCCAGTTCCTGCTGCTTCTCGGTCTCGCTCCAGTTGGGGGTGGCGGTCACCGGAATCGTCAGCAGGCCAGTCAGGAGGCTGTCGCGCTCCTTGTCGGCGTTGATCTTTTCCATCTCCTTCTGCACCGCGCTGACCAGCAGCTGGTGGTAGTGCAGCGCATGCAGCGTGGCGCCGGTCGGGCTGGGCACCCAGGCGGTGTTGGCGCCGGCGCGTGGGTGGGCAATTTTCTGCTCCAGCATGGCCTTCATCAGGTCGGGCATGGCCCACATGCCTTTGCCGATCTGGGCCCGGCCAGCGAGGCCGCAGGACAGGCCCACCAGCACGTTGTTGCGCTCGTAGGCGGCAATCCAGGCGCTGCTCTTCATGTCGCCCTTGCGGATCATGGGGCCGGCCTGCATGGCGCTGTGCATCTCGTCGCCGGTGCGGTCCAGGAAGCCGGTGTTGATGAAGGCGACGCGGCTGCTGGCGGCTTCGATGCAGGCTTTCAGATTCACGCTGGTGCGGCGCTCTTCGTCCATGATGCCGAGCTTGACGGTGCTGTCGGCCAGGCCCAGCATTTTCTCCACCCGGCTGAACAGCTCGGCGGCAAACGCTACTTCCGCCGGGCCGTGCATCTTGGGCTTGACGATGTAGACCGAACCCTTGCGCGAGTTGCGGATGCCGTCCTTGGCCGTGCGCTTGAGGTCATGCATCGCGATGGTGGTGGTGACCACCGCGTCCAGGATGCCTTCCGGGATTTCGCGCGTAACGCCGGCCTTGTCGGTGTAGAGGATGGCCGGATTGGTCATCAGGTGGCCGACGTTGCGCACGAACATGAGTGCGCGCCCATGCAGCGTGACTTTTTTGCCCTTGCCGCTTGGGGGGGTGTAGACCCGGTCCGGATTGAGGCCGCGGGTAAAAGTCTTGTCGCCCTTGCTGACTTGTTCCGTCAGCGTGCCCTGCAGCAGGCCGAGCCAATTGCGGTAGGCCAGCACCTTGTCGTCGGCGTCCACCACCGCCACGGAGTCTTCCAGGTCGATGATGGTGGACAGCGCCGCCTCTAGCACCAGGTCGCTGACGCCGGCCGGGTCGGCCGCCCCGATCGGCGTGGCGCGGTTGATCTGCAGGTCCAGATGCAGGCCGTTGTGCTGCAGCAGCACGCTGGACGGCGCCTTGGCCTCGCCCTGGTAGCCGACCAACTGGGCGTGATGTTGCAGGCTGGTGTGGCTGCCATCTGCCAGCTTGACCGCCAGCTTGCCATCCTTGATGCGGTAGCCGACCGAGTCAAGGTGCGAGCCCTTGCGCAGCGGCGCGGTGCGGTCCAGCACGTGGCGCGCGTATTCGATCACCTTGGCGCCGCGCTTGGGGTTGTAGCCTTTTTTACCGACTTTTTCGCAGCCCTTGGCCTCGGAGATCGCGTCGGTGCCGTACAGCGCGTCGTACAAACTGCCCCAGCGCGCATTGGCCGCGTTCAGCGCGTAGCGCGCGTTGAGCACCGGCACCACCAGTTGCGGGCCGGCTTGCACCGCCAGTTCGGCGTCTACCTTGGCGGTGCTGATGCGCACCTTCTTCGGGTTGGGCACCAGGTAGCCGATCTGCTCCAGGAACGCGCGGTAGGCGCTCATGTCGGTCGGGCTTGACAGATCACCGGTGGTGATGGGGCCGGGGTGGGCTGTGTGCCAGGCGTCGAGTTCCGTTTGCAGGCGCTCGCGCTCGGCCAGCAGGGCGATGTTTTTGGGCGCCAGCTCGGCCACGATGGCGTCAAAGCCTTTCCAGAACTTGGCCGGGCTGACGCCGGTGCCGGGCAGCACCTCGCGGTCGATGAACTGGTGCAGGGCGGTGGCAACTTGCAGGCGGTGCGTGGCGGTACGTGCGGTCATGGTGGGAGGCTCTCAAGTTAGGAAACGGGGTGCGAGGAACTGGGGAAAAAGTCCAGCACGTCGCGCAGGCTGCTGCCGCTGCGGGTGGGCTGGGTGCCCAGTTCTTCAAAGGGTAGATGGTAGCGGTTGACCCACAGCGTCTGGTAGCCGTACCAGGTGGCGGCCAGCGCGTCCCAGGCGTTGCAACTGACGAACGCGATCTGGCTGGCCGCCAGACCGGTGGCCTGCTCGCCCAGCGCGTAGGCCTCGGGGTGGGTTTTGTACTTGCGGATCGGGTCGACGCTGATCACGTGGTCCAGCAGGCCCTCTAGGCCGGCCGATTGGACCGCGAGTTGCAGCATGGCCGGGTCGCCGTTGCTCAGGATGCCGGTGACAATGCCGCGCGCCTTGAGCGCGCTCAGCACCGCTTGGCTTTCCGGGAAGGCGCTCAGGTGGCGGTACTGGTTCAGCAGGCGCTCGACCTGCGACTCAAGCAGCGCCGGCGTCGCGGTCGATGCGGCGTGCGGCACGGTGCGTTTGATCGCGTAAACCAGCGCCGCGCGGGTCAGTTCCCAAAACGGCTGGTAGTGGGCGCCGTGGTTGCTGGTGGTCACCAGCCGGGTGTATTCAATCTGCTTGTCGCGCCACAGCAGGCTCAAGGCCTGGCCGTGACCGGGGAACAGCTGCTCGGCCAACAGGCCCACGCTGTACACGTCAAACAGGGTGCCATAGGCGTCAAACAGCACGGCGCGCGGCGTCGCAAAATTTGAGGCGCTCGACTTTTCCACGGAGATCGGACCAATTTTCATCAGGGCACTACTTTATTCCAAACTTCCCAGGTAATTGACCCCGGATAAAGCGGTTTATCCGTGACAAAAAGAGAGGCAATTTCTACCCGCCTGGTGTTGAGTGGGGTCGGGTGCTAGGCCGCGAGCGCCGCCCGCATGGCATTGATGACTGCCCGGTAGTCCGGCTGGCCAAAAATGGCGCTGCCGGCGACAAAGGTGTCGGCCCCGGCGTCGGCCACGCGGCGGATGTTGTCGACCTTGATGCCGCCATCGACTTCGAGCCGAATGTCCTTGCCACTGGCGGTGATGCGCCGGCGCACGGCCTCGATCTTGCGCAGCGCCGAGTCGATGAAACTCTGGCCGCCAAAGCCGGGGTTGACGCTCATGATCAGGATCAGGTCGAGGTCCTCAATCACCCAGTCCAGCACATCGAGCGGCTGCGCCGGGTTGAACACCAGGCCGGCCTGGCAGCCTTTGGATTTGATGGCCTGGATGCTGCGGTGCACGTGGCCCGAGGCATCGGGGTGAAAGCTGATCAGGTCGGCGCCGGCCTCGGCAAAGGCGGCCGCCAAGGCATCGACCGGCTGCACCATCAGGTGCACGTCGATCGGCACCGCCACGCCGGCGGCGGTCTTGGCGTGGGATTTCAGCGCGCTGCAAATCATGGGGCCGAAGGTCAGGTTGGGCACGTAGTGGTTGTCCATCACGTCGAAGTGGATCCAGTCGCTGCCGGCGGCAATGACGTTTTTGACCTCCTCGCCCAGGCGGGCAAAGTCGGCCGAGAGCAGGGAGGGGGCGATGCGGTAGGTCATGGTGATGGGCTTGAAAAGTCGGGGCTAAAAGACAGGATCGGCAGGACGGGTATTTTCGCAGGTAGCATTGCGCCATGTCCAAGTACCAATTTCGCGTTGAGGTCTCGCCCCGCTACCTGGCCGAGCAGTCGGCCCCGCAGCAGGGTCTGTATATTTTCTCCTACACCATCACCATCACCAATGTGGGCCAGGTGCCGGCGCAGTTGATCGCGCGCACCTGGAACGTGAATGACGCCAACGGCCACACCGAGCGCGTCAAGGGGCTGGGCGTGGTCGGGCAGCAACCGCTGCTGAAACCGGGCCAGGCCTTTGAATACACCAGCGGCACGCGCCTGCGCACCCCCACCGGCACCATGCACGGCAGCTTTTTTTGCGTCGCCGAAGATGGTGAGAAGTTTGATGCCGACGTGCCGATGTTTGTGCTCGACGCCCTCAGCGCCGGCGGCGGTACCCGCACCCTGCATTGAGGCCGCGCCGCATGGGTGAATTTGACCTGATCGAGCGCTATTTCAAACGCCCCGCCCGGCAGGCGGCGCTGGGCGTGGGCGATGACTGCGCGTTGCTGCAGCCGGCCCCCGGCACGCAGTTGGCGATCTCCTGCGACATGCTGGTGCAGGGCCGCCATTTTTTTGCCGATGTCGATCCCTTCACGCTGGGCCACAAGGCGCTGGCCGTCAACCTGAGCGACCTCGCCGCCTGCGGCGCCAAGCCCTTGGCCTTTACCCTGGCGCTGGCGCTGCCGCGCGCCGATGAGGCCTGGCTGGCGCCGTTTGCCCAGGGCCTGTTCGCCCTGGCCGACGCGCACGGCTGCGAACTGGTGGGTGGCGACACCACGCAGGGGCCGCTCAATATCTGCATCACCGTGTTTGGCGAGGTGCCGGTGCTCAATGGGCGCTCGCAGGCGCTGCTGCGCTCGGGCGCCCGGGCCGGCGATGACCTGTACGTGAGCGGCACCCTGGGCGACGCCCGGCTGGCGCTGGAGGTGTTGCGCGGCACCGTGTCGCTACCGGCGCCGCTGCTGGCCGCCGCCCGCCTGCGGTTGGAGCAGCCGACCCCGCGCGTGGCGCTGGGCCTGGCGCTGCGCGGCCTGGCCACGGCGGCAATTGACGTCAGCGACGGCCTGCTGGGCGACCTGGGCCACATCCTGCAACAGTCGGGCGTCGGCGCCACCGTCAACACCGAACTGGCGCTTGCCCTGGTGGCAGCGCGCGCTGATTACCCGGCGGCTGGTACCGGGTCGGGCGCGGCCACCCGGCCCGCGCAATGGCTGGGCTGGGCGCTGGCCGGCGGTGACGATTACGAGTTGCTGTTCACCGCCCCCACGTCCAGACGCGATGCCGTAGCCGCCGCCGCCCGGACCAGCCAAACCGCCGTCACCCGCATCGGCCAGATTGACGCCGAGCGCGGCCTGCGCCTGCTGGATGGCAAGGGGCAGGCGGTGCCCAACACCTACACCTCGTTCGAGCACTTCGCCTGAAGCGTCGCTACGTGGGCACGCTGCGCTTTGCCCACCCTACCACTGCGCCTGAGGCTGGGGCGCCACGGGACGCAGTTGACAGATCATTGTCCTTGCCTATTGATCGCATAGCAGGCAGTTTGCAAGGACGAAAGACCGACCGAGACAAACTGGTGGTGCTGGACGAGGTGCAGTATGTGCCAGAGGTATTTGCCCAGTTGCGACCGGAAATTGATGCACTGCGCCGGCCTGGACGATTTTTGTTGCTGGGTTCGGCTTGCGGCAAATTACTGCAGTGCCGTAGGGTGGGCAAAGCGCAGCGTGCCCACCACACTGCGTTGCTACGTGGGCACGCTGCGCTTTGCCCACCCTACCACTGGCGTCATTGAGATTTGTGTGATCTGGAATGGGACCTTTTCGGCGTCCGCCTCCACTACAGCATCGCAATCATCCCGCAGCGACGCAGTGTGGGCATGGTCAGACGCCTGATGAAAGGGTGGTTGAGCGCTCGCGGGTCTGGCGTGCCAGCCGGGCCTTCAAGCGCGCCGCGCTGCGCTCGGCAATCGCCTGGCCGGTCTGCACGCTGCGCTGCCACACGGCATCGGCACCGCGCCAAAAGGCGTCCACGGTTTCACGGCCGAAATTCTGGATCGCTGCGCGGCGCAGGCGCTCGGCCTCGGCTTTGGCCTGGTCGTGCAGGCGGGCCTGGGTGGTGGCATCGGGGAGGGCTGTGAACATGGTGGACTCCTGTGGATTGACGATGCTTTGAACTTTATTGAATAAGCAAAGCGGTGGAAATAGCAAAAAAAGCATATTGGTTTTGCACTTATCGCAAAACCAAGCCACAATCCGGCCATGCAACTCCAGCTCGATGACGTCGCCCTGTTTGCCCGCATTGCCGAGCTGGGAACCTTGTCGGCCGCCGCCCGCGAGCGCGATGTGCCGGTCAGCCAGGTGACGCGCTCGCTGGCCCGGCTTGAAACCGCCTGCGGCGTGCGCCTGCTGCATCGCAGCACCCACGGCCTGAGCCTGACCGACGAGGGCGACACCTTTCTGGCCTACGGCCGGCGCCTGCTCGACACCACGGCGGAACTGGCCGCTGAGCTGAGCGGCAAGATCAGCGGCCCGAGCGGCTGGGTGCGGGTCAGCGCGAGCCCCCTGCTGGCGCAAATGGTGATCGCCCCCAGCCTGAACGGGCTGTACCGGCAATACCCCCAGTTGCACATCGATATCGCCGCCGACGACCGCATGGCCGACATGGCGCGCGAAGGCATCGACATTGCCATTCGCACCGGCACGCCCAACAGCGAGACTGTGGTGGCGCGCCAGATCGGCTCCAACCGGCGTGCGCTTTATGCCTCACCCGCTTACCTGGCGGCCCATGGCACGCCGCAGCATCCCGATGAACTGCAGCACCACCGCCTCATTGGCAACAGCGCCAGTCCCGCCCTCAATCACTGGCCGCTGGCAGGCGGTGGCAAGGGCGCCGAACTGGTGGTGCAGGGCCACACCCGTTCGGACAACTCCGCCGTACTGCTAACGCTGGTGGAGCAAGGTGTGGGTATCGCCCGGCTCAATGACCTGCTGGCGCAACCGCTGGTGGCCTGCGGTGCCCTTGTTCCTGTGCTGCCCGGCCACTTTGCCAGCCCAAGCGTACCGATCTACGCCGTGATGCTGCAAGAGCGCCAGCGCCTGCCCAAGATCCGCGCCTGCATTGACTACTGGGCCCAGTGGCTGGCCCAGATGGCGCAGGGGCCAAACCCCCCTCCACGATAATCGCGCCATGCGCCAGAACCAATTGCCTCTTGCAACGCCGGTCACCGAAAGCTCGATCGCGTCGGGCCCGCTGCGCCCCGGCGTGCGCTTCCTGTTGTCGCATCCGGCGCACTTCATGGCGCTGGGTTTTGGCTCCGGCCTGAGTCCGGTGGCGCCCGGCACGGTCGGCACGCTGTGGGCCTGGCTGACATTTTGGGTCATGCAGCCGCTGATGAGCGACATCAGCTGGGCGCTGCTGATCGGCGTGTCGCTGCTAGCGGGTTGGTGGGCCAGCAGCGTGACCGCCAGAAACCTGCGCGTGCTCGATCCCGGCAGCATTGTGTGGGACGAAATTGTGGCGTTCTGGCTGGTGCTCTGGCTGATAGCGCCCACCGGCTTTTGGGGTCAGTTGCTGGCGTTCGGTCTGTTCCGTTTCTTGGATGCGGTCAAGCCCGGCCCGGTGCGCTGGGCCGACCAGTTGTTCCATGGCGTCAATCCGGCCACCGATCCGGCGGTCTGGCGCAAGGCCGGCTTTGGCATCATGCTGGACGACCTGGTGGCGGCCGCTTGCGCTCTGCTGTTGATCGCCGGTTGGCGGTTTTTCCAATGACACCGACGCCGTCAATAACGGAGCAATCAAGGTCCGTCTTGTGTGGGCTGATAGCCGAATTGCTTCTGACCAAGGAGCTGAAGTTGGTGACCGCCGAAAGCTGCACCGGCGGCCTGATCGCGGCCGCCTGCACCGATCTGGCCGGCTCCAGCGCCTGGTTCGAGCGCGGCTTTGTCACCTACTCCAATGACGCCAAAACAGAGCTGCTGGGCGTTGAAGAACGGTTGCTCAAACGCGCCGGCGCCGTCTGCGAAGGCGTGGTGCGCGCCATGGTGCTGGGGGCGCTGGCGCACTCGCACGCGCAGGTGGCGGTGGCCGTCACCGGCGTCGCCGGCCCGGCCGGCGGCAGCCCGGCCAAACCGGTGGGCACGGTCTGGTTCGGCTTCGCCGTGCCGGGCCAGCTCATCACCGAGAAGTGCCACTTTGGCGGCGACCGCGCTCAAGTGCGTGCGGCTACCGTGCAGCATGCCTTGACGCGGCTGGTGGAACTGCTGAGCTGAATCGCCGCCGCCCGCAGCAGCCAAACCGCCGTCACCCGCATCGGACGCTACACCTCGTTCGAGCACTTCGCCTGAAGCGCACTGCGCCGTATGGAAACTCGCTCTTTGCGGGCGTGCCCAAAAGTTGACGCAATCCCTCGCAGTGTTTGATTTGCATCAATGTATTCTGTTTTGGCAGGTTCAGAATATAAATAAGTAGTTTCGAATATTCAAATATAAAACCATAGAGGCAGCATATGACGCCCAAGTCCAAGCAAACCTCATTACTGGCCTGTCTGGCCGGGTGGGTTCTGTTCGCCGCATCGGGCCTGGCTTGGGCGGCAGAACCCAAACCGCTCAAACTCAGCACCACCGCCGATCACACCAAGTTCAAGGAACTGCAGCGCGAGTTCAAGTCCGGTCACCGAGGTGACGCAGGCTTGCCTGACGTGTCATACCGAGGCGGCCGGACAAATTCACCGCACCAAGCACTGGAAGTGGGAGTATCTCAACCCCGACACCCAGCAGCTGCTGGGCAAGAAGACCGTTCTCAACAATTACTGCATTTCCATCGCCGCCAACCAGGCGTCCTGCACCAATTGCCACGTCGGCTACGGCTGGAAAGATTCGGGGTTTGACTTTACCTCCGAACAAAACGTGGATTGCCTGGTGTGCCACGACACCACCGGCAACTACCGCAAGCCACCGGGCCTGGCCGGCCACGTGGTCACCAAGGACACGGAGTTCCCTCCCGGCTCCGGCAAAATTCTCAAGGGCATTGATTTAGCCAAGATCGCTCAGAAGGTTGGCAAGACCAGCCGTGACACCTGCGGCGCTTGCCACTTCAACGGCGGCGGCGGCGATGGCGTCAAGCACGGCGACCTGGACAGCTCCGTGGCCGCACCCGACAAAGAGCTCGATGTGCACATGGACGCATCCGGCCTGGACTTCACCTGCGCCACCTGCCATAAAACCTCCAGCCATGACGTGGCGGGCAGCCGCTACACGCCCACCGCCAAAGAAGACAAGGGCGCCCACCTGCGCGGCGGCGGCGACCAGGGCAATCCGGCTACCTGCGTCTCCTGCCACGGCAATGGCCCGCACAAAAAGGACGTCCGCCTCAATCAGCACACTGCCAAACTGGCTTGCCAGACCTGCCACATCCCCGCTTTTTCGCGCGGCGGCATTGCCACCAAGATGTCGTGGGACTGGTCCACTGCGGGTCAGCTCGATGCCAATGGCAAGCAATTCGTGAAAAAAGACGAGAAAGGCCGCATCACCTACGAGTCCCGCAAGGGAGACTTCACGCTCGGCGAGAACGTCATACCCCAGTACGTGTGGTTCAACGGTCAGGTCAACTACACCTTGCTGACTGACAAAATCGAAAAATCGGACCAGCCCACCGGCATCAACAGGCTGGGTGGCAGCCCCACCGACGGCAAGTCCCTGATCTGGCCGATGAAGGTGTTCCACGGTAAACAGCCCTACGACCCGATCAACAAGACGCTGGTCACACCCAAGACGGCGGGCAATGATGACATCGGTTATTGGAAAAACCTGGTGTGGGACAAAGCCATCGAAGCAGGGATGAAGGATTCCGGCGCGCCTTTCTCGGGCCAATACGACTTCATCAGTACCGAAATGTATTGGCCCATCACCCACATGGTGGCGCCCAAGGAAAAGGCGCTGGGTTGCGCCGATTGCCACGCCAAGGAGGGCCGTCTGGCGGGCATTCAAGGCGTTTATCTTCCAGGGCGCGACGCCAATGCCTGGGTCGACCGGGTTGGCTGGGGCTTGGCCCTGCTGACCCTGCTGGGTGTGCTGGGCCACGGTGCATTGCGGTTCATTTCACGGCGCAAGGCTTGAGGAGCAATCAAATGACTGAACGTGTCTATATTTTCAAGGGCTTCGAGCGCTTCTGGCACTGGTCGCAGGCCGCCTTGATCATCTTTTTGATGCTGACCGGGTTTGAAGTTCACGGTACTTATGCCCTCTTCGGATTCGAAAAGGCGGTCGATTACCACGCCATTGCCGCCTGGACGCTGGTGGGGCTGTGGGTGTTCGCGATCTTCTGGCATGTAACCACCGGCGAGTGGCGCCACTACATTCCGACCACGCAGAAGATGCTTGCCATCATGAAGTACTACTCTTCGGGCATCTTCAAGCATGAGCCGCACCCCTTCAAGCCCAGCGCAAGCCAAAAACACAACCCGCTGCAACGACTGACCTATCTGGCCATTCTGACCCTGCTCAGCCCCTTGATTTGGGTTAGCGGCTGGTTGTACCTGTTCTACGCGGATTGGGCCGCCTGGGGTCTGGGCGCACTGTCACTGGAATGGATGGCAACGGCCCACACCATCGGCGCCTTTTTGATGCTTGCTTTTCTGATATCGCACGTCTATCTGGCCACCACCGGGCACAAGATCACGTCCAAGTTCAAGTCCATGATCACCGGCTATGAGGACGTTGAGCATTGAGTGCACCCATTTGCATCACCCATTTTTAGGAGCAATCACCATGAAACACGCCAAAATTCTGAGCGCCGCCGCCCTGATCACCCTGATGGGTGCCTCGGTTGCGGCACAGGCTTACGAGGCCGACTGGAAGCGCGGCCGCGTCTATTACCGCAGCGTCTGCACGTCCTGCCACGTCGCCATGCCGGTGGGCTCGATCAACCCCAGCACCAAAACCAAGGCCGAGTGGAGCGTCTACCTGCAGGCGGACAAACACGCCAAGGACAAGGACACGGTCAGCAAGTATGTCAGCAAGGCCTATCGGGCCAGCATCAAGTCCGGCAACAAGGCGGCGGAAAAGTTTGCCGACACGCCCGAGAAGGAACTGATGGAGGACATCAAGGCCTTCCTCATCAAAGGTGCCAAGGATGGCGACGCGCCGGCCACCTGCAGCTAAGGCACAACATCAACCCGATCAGGCGAGGAGCCAGCAATGAATAGCGTGAGCAGTGCCAAATGGTTGGCTGGTTTCAAGTCCGATTACGACAAGCTGTTTGTCAAGAAGTGGTCGTCCTACATGGGCGCCGTGCTGCTGGTGCTGGTGATCCTGGGCCTGATGGTCAATGGCCTGGTCTGGGGTGTGTTCGGTGGCGTCAAGTTCTGGGGCGACTGGTTCAACAACCTGATCGGTCTGGGACCGGTGCTGGGCGTGCCGGCTGAGCTGGACAGTTTCTGGATGCACCGCATGTCGCTGATGAACATCACCCTGGTGCTGGGGGCCTTC
>JAKFXU010000303.1 GCA_021731215.1 Rhodoferax sp. | reverse complement strand
AGCGCAGCCGCGTTGTTGGCCATTTTAGCCACCATGGAGCCGATCGCCGAAGAGTTTCCTGATGTCGATGAGGGCTTGTTGCCGCTGGACGATATTGACCTATGACCGTGCATCTGTCAGCACAGACATCGCTATTGATGTTGGACACCAACATCATTTCAGACCTGATGCGCAACCCCCGAGGCCAGTCCAATCATCGACTTCAGCAGCTCATGGCATCAATGCCTGACCTCAAGCTATGTGTGAG
This sequence comes from Rhodoferax sp., assembly GCA_021731215.1. GTDB lineage: Bacteria > Pseudomonadota > Gammaproteobacteria > Burkholderiales > Burkholderiaceae_C > Rhodoferax. Next base: position 14,718 of record JAKFXU010000303.1, on the reverse strand, counting down.
CCTGGTTGTGGATTGCGAGATCAGCTTTGGACTGCAACGCAAACAGTCCAAATTGTTAAAGCAGGCCTACGCCGATTTGCTGCAGGTTGTTGAAATCATGCCCCTTGATCTTGTGGTTAGCAGCCACTACGCTACCGTCCGCGCTCACTTGGAGAAAGTCGGCACCCCCATCGGCCCCAACGACACCTTGATTGCGGCCCACGCCCTGGCGCTTGATTGCACCCTGGTGACCGACAACGAGGCAGAATTCCGCCGCGTGCCGGGCTTGCGGGTGGAAAACTGGCTGGCAAACGAAGCCACATGAGCGTCTGCGCAACTGCACAATCTGTTCACAGAACATTGGACCCGGCCAGCGCCGGGCCCGTATCGCGTTAACCGTTCTACTCCCATGCAAACCACTGAAATCTCCCCCGGCCTGGTCATTCAAGGCTTCACCCCGCCGCTGCAGCTATCAAGTTTCAAGCTGATCGCCTTCGACATGGACTCCACCCTCATCAACATCGAGTGTGTCGACGAAATCGCGGACGCGGCGGGCCGCAAGGCCGAGGTAGCGGCCATCACCGAGGCCGCCATGCGCGGTGAGATTGCCGACTACAAGCAAAGCCTGCGCCAGCGCGTGGCTTTGCTCAAAGGCGTGAGCATGGCCGCCATCGAGCAGGTCTACCGCCAGCGCCTGCAACTCAACCCGGGCGCGGCGGAGCTGATTGCCGCCTGCAAACAGGCCGGCCTGAAAGTGCTGCTGGTGTCGGGCGGATTCACCTATTTCGCCGACCGCATTCGCGACCGGCTGAGCATCGACTTCACCCGCGCCAACGTGCTCGAAGAACAGGGCGGCGTGCTGACCGGGCGCATGGTGGACCAGCCCTGGGGCGACATCTGTGACGGTGCCGAGAAGCGCCGGATGCTGCTGCAAACCTGCGCCGAGCTGGGCATCGCGCCCCAGCAGGCCATCGCCATGGGCGACGGTGCCAACGACCTGCCCATGATGGCGCAAGCCGGCCTGTCGGTGGCCTACCACGCCAAGCCCAAAGTGCGCGAGCAGGCGATGGTGGCGATCAACAGCGGCGGGCTTGATCGGCTGCTCGAAGCGCTGAAATAACCGAACTGACTTGGCCAACATGCCAATACCGCAAAGTCGCAGTTGGCCCGGACGCTGGCTGGCTTCCTTGCGCCAGAACTGGAAGTCGCACGCACTGACCCTGCTGCTGCTGGTGTTGCTGGTAACCGCCGTCCAAAGCTGGCAAACGCGCGACGTTCCCAGTGGCCTGGCGCCGGTCTTCAGCGCCCCCGCCGCCGATCTGCGCAACGCCAGTGGCCTGGTGGATTTTGACGCCTGGCGCCAGTTCCACCCCGGTCAGGCGGTGGCCCTGCACTTCTGGGCTGACTGGTGCCCGATCTGCCGGGCCGAAGAGCACAACATCAGCCGCGTGCAACGCGACTGGCCGCTGTTGGGCGTGGCGATGCAATCAGGCGATGCAGCGCGGGTGCAAGCGGTGCTCCAAAAGCGCGGGCTGGACTGGCTCACGGCGATCGATGCCGATGGACAAATTGCACGCCGCTACGGCCTGTCGTCGGTCCCCGCCTTTGTGGTGGTGGATGCCCAGGGCCGCATCCGCTTTGCCGAGGTTGGCTACACCAGCGAACTGGGCATGCGGCTGCGACTATGGTGGGTGCAATTCTGGCATCAGCCCTGACCGGCCATGGGCGCGATGATGCGCGCTGCGGCCGCGCGACATGAAGGGCGCAGGTACTATGCGAACTGCTACTGCAGTTGTACCCCGAGGCGCCGCCGCTGCCGCCTGCGCCAGCCGGGCCAGGCCCTGTAAAAAGCCCCGTCACCGGGGTTTTTTTTCGACCTTGAATTTTCCTGCACCGAATTCCTGAATGAACTATTATTTATCGCATGGTTTGAGAAAAAGCGTTTCACCCCAAAGTGAGAGGCACCGCATCAAAGGAGAGTCGCCATGAATGTCTTCGCGCGTTATCAAGGGCGGTTCAAGGCCGCGCAGGAAGAGGAAATGTCGATCCAGGACTATCTGGAACTGTGCAAGCGTGACCCGGCCGCCTATGCCAGCGTGGCCGAACGAATCCTGATGGCCATTGGCGAGCCGGAACTGGTAGACACCCGCAGCGACGCCCGGCTGTCGCGCATCTTTGCCAACAAAATGCTCAGGCGCTACCCCGCCTTTCGCGACCTCTACGGCATGGAGGAAGTGATCGAGCAGATCGTCTCCTATTTCCGCCATGCGGCGCAGGGCCTGGAGGAAAAGAAGCAGATTCTGTACCTGCTGGGCCCGGTCGGCGGCGGCAAGTCCTCGCTGGCCGAAAAGCTCAAGGCGCTGATCGAAATCGTGCCGATCTACGCCATCAAGGGCTCGCCGGTGCACGAGTCGCCGCTGGGCCTGTTCAATCCGACCGAAGACGCGCAACTGCTGGAGGACGACTTCGGCATCGCGCGGCGCTACCTGGGCACCATCATGAGCCCGTGGGCGGTCAAGCGCCTGCACGAATTCGGCGGCGACATCACGCGTTTTCGCGTCGTCAAGCTGCGGCCCTCGGTGCTGTCGCAAATCGCCGTCTCCAAGACCGAACCAGGCGATGAAAACAACCAGGACATCTCATCGCTGGTGGGCAAGATCGATATCCGCAAGTTGGAGACCTATTCCCAAAGCGACCCGGATGCCTACTCCTACTCCGGCGGCCTGTGTCTGGCCAATCGCGGCGTGCTGGAATTTGTGGAAATGTTCAAGGCGCCGATCAAGGTGCTGCACCCGCTGCTGACCGCCACCCAGGAGGGCAACTACAAGGGCACCGAAGGCTTTGGCGCCATCCCGTTTGACGGCATGGTGCTGGCCCACTCCAATGAGGCGGAATGGCTGACCTTCAAGAACAACCGCAACAACGAAGCCTTTCTGGACCGCATCTACATCGTCAAAGTGCCCTACTCGCTGCGGGTGTCCGACGAGATTCACATCTACGAAAAACTGCTGGCCAATTCCTCGCTGCTCAAGGCGCCCTGCGCCCCGGATACCCTCAAGATGATGGCGCAGTTTGCCGTGCTGTCACGCCTGAAGGAACCGGAAAATTCCAGCATCTTCTCCAAGATGCGGGTCTATGACGGTGAAAACCTCAAGGACACCGACCCCAAGGCCAAGAGCTACCAGGAGTACCGCGATTTCGCCGGTGTGGATGAGGGCATGACGGGCCTGTCAACCCGCTTTGCCTTCAAGATTCTGTCGCGCGTGTTCAATTTCGACCACCGTGAGGTGGCGGCCAACCCGGTGCACCTGATGTATGTGCTGGAGCAGCAGATCGAACAGGAGCAGTTCCCGTCCGAGGTCGCCGAGCGTTACATGCGCTACCTCAAGGAGTACCTGTCGCCGCGTTATGCCGAGTTCATTGGCAAGGAAATCCAGACCGCCTACCTGGAGAGCTACTCGGAATACGGTCAAAACATTTTCGACCGTTACGTCACCTATGCCGATTTCTGGATTCAGGATCAGGAATTTCGCGACACCAACACCGGCGAAATCCTGGACCGCGGCGCGCTCAACAGCGAACTGGAGAAGATCGAAAAGCCGGCCGGCATCTCCAACCCCAAGGACTTTCGCAATGAAGTGGTCAACTTCGTGTTGCGGGCGCGGGCCACCCATGACGGCCAGAGCCCGGCCTGGACCTCCTACGAAAAGTTGCGCGTCGTGATCGAGAAGAAGATGTTCTCCAACACCGAAGAACTGCTGCCGGTGATTTCGTTCAACACCAAGGCCAGCGGCGACGAACAGAAAAAACACAAGGATTTCGTCAACCGCATGATCAGCAAAGGCTACACCGAGAAACAGGTTCGCCTGCTGTGCGAGTGGTACCTGCGGGTACGTAAATCAGCGTAGGACCAGGCCCGATGGACTGAACGGGAGCAGCCCATGACGGTGCGCATCATTGACCGCCGGTTCGACAGCAAGCACAAGAGCTCGGTCAATCGCGGGCGCTTCATTGATCGCTTCAAGGGCCAGATTCGCAAAGCGGTCGCCGACGCGATCAACAAGCGCGGCATTCGCGACATCGACAACGGCGAGAAGATCGGCATCCCCGGCAAGGACATCGCCGAACCCCAGTTCGAGCATGGACCGGGTGGCGTCTGGGAGACGGTGCGCCCGGGCAACGACCGCTTCAACAGTGGCGACCAGGTGGAGCGCCCCCAGGGTGGCGCCGGCGGCTCCGGGCGCGGCGCGGCCAGCAAAGAGGGTGAGGGACTCGACGAGTTCCTGTTTACCCTGACCAAAGATGAGTTTCTCGACATCTTCTTCGACGAGCTGGCGCTGCCCCACCTGGTCAAACAGGATCTGGCCCATGTGGAGCAGTATCGGCGCGTGCGCGCGGGCTATACCCAAAGCGGCGTACCGACCAACATCAATCTGGCGCGCACCATGCGGGGCGCGGCCGGGCGTCGCATTGCGGTGGGCGGCCCGTACGCGGCGCAGTTGCGCGCGCTGCTGGCCGAACTGGAGGAACAGGAGAGCAAGCTGGCCGACGATGACCCCGCGCTCGAACGCCTGCGCCACCAGATTGCCCATTTGCACGCCCGGATGGACAAAGTCCCGTTCGTGGACTCCTTTGACCTGCGCTACAACGCCCGCGTTCGGGTGCCCCAGCCCAGCACGCAGGCGGTGATGTTCTGCCTGCTCGACGTCTCGGGCTCCATGGACGAGGGGCGCAAGAACATTGCCAAGCGCTTTTTCATGTTGCTCTATCTTTTTCTGACCCGCAATTACGAGCGCATCGAGGTCGTGTTCATCCGCCACCATACGGTCGCCAGCGAGGTCGATGAAGACGAGTTCTTCACCTCGCGTGAATCAGGCGGCACGGTGGTCTCCAGTGCGCTGGAACTGATGTACAAAATCATTATTGAACGCTATCCGAGCAGTCAGTGGAATATATATGGCGCCCAGGCGTCGGACGGAGACAACTGGGACGATGACTCGTCGCGTTGCCATGAGTTGCTGGAACAAAAGCTGTTGCCGCTGACACAGTACTTTGCCTACATCGAGATCACGCAAGGGGCGCCCCAGAACCTGTGGCAGGAATACGCCAAGCTGGAGGCCAGCCACGGCGCTCACTTTGCGATGCGGCGCATTGCCACGGCGGCCGATATTTACCCGGTGTTTCGCGATCTCTTCAAACGACAGGTCTAGGCTCGATATGGCGAAGAAACCAAGCCCCGCCCTGCCCGTGAGTTCCGAATGGACCTTCGCCGCCCTGGAACAGTACGACAAGGCGATTGCGCGCGTGGCGGCTGACTACCAGCTCGATGGCTACCCCCATGTACTCGAGGTGATCAGCGCCGAGCAGATGATGGACGCCTACGCCTCCATCGGCATGCCGGTGTATTACAACCACTGGTCCTTCGGCAAGCATTTTCTGGCCACCGAAAACCGCTACAAGCGGGGACAAATGGGTCTGGCCTATGAAATAGTCATCAATTCCAACCCCTGCATCGCTTACCTGATGGAGGAAAACACCCTGCCGATGCAGGCTTTGGTGATCGCCCATGCCGCCTACGGCCACAACTCGTTCTTCAAGGGCAACCACCTGTTCAAGCAGTGGACCAGCGCCGACGCCATTGTGGACTACCTGGTATTTGCCAAGCAGTTCATTGCCCAATGCGAAGAGCGCCACGGTGTCAGTGCGGTCGAGCGCGTGCTTGACGCCTGCCATGCGCTGCTCAATCTGGGCGTGGACCGCTTCAAGCGTTCGCCCCGGCTCTCGCTCAGCAAGGAAACACTGCGCCAGCAGGAGCGCGCCGACTATCTGCAGGCCCAGGTCAATGACCTCTGGCGCACTTTGCCGCCGCTGCGGGCCGTGGGCCAAACCGAGGACGAAACCCGTTTTCCGGCCGAGCCGGAAGAGAATCTGCTTTACTTCATCGAGAAGAACGCACCCTTGCTCGAACCCTGGCAACGCGAAGTGATCCGCATTGTGCGCAAGATCGGGCAATACTTCTACCCGCAGCGCCAAACCCAAGTGATGAACGAAGGCTGGGCCTGCTTTTGGCACTACACCCTGCTCAATACGCTCTATGACGAGGGCGCCCTGTCGGACGGCTTCATGCTGGAGTTCCTGCAGTCGCACACCAACGTGGTCTATCAGCCGCCCTACAACAGCCCGCATTACGCCGGCATCAACCCCTACGCGCTGGGCTTTTCCATGTGGCGCGACCTGCGCCGCATCTGCGAACACCCGAGCGACGAGGACCGCGAGTGGTTTCCCGCCATTGCCGGCTCCAACTGGCGCGACACGTTTGAATTTGCGATGCAGAACTTCAAGGACGAGAGCTTCATCGCCCAGTATCTGTCGCCGCAGTTGATGCGCGAGTTTCACTTTTTCTCGGTGCTTGACGATGACGCGCGTGACAAGTTGCAGATCCAGGCCATTCATGATGACAAGGGCTACCGGACATTGCGCCAGCAGCTTTCCGAGCAGTACAACCTGGGCAGTCGCGAACCCAATATCCAGGTCTGGAACGTGGACCTGCGCGGCGACCGCTCGCTGACGCTGCGTCACTTTGCCCAGCAGCGCCGCCCGCTGGCGCCATCCAGCCAGGCGGTGCTGGAGCACGTGGCCACCCTGTGGGGTTTCACGGTGCGACTGGAGAGCCAGAACCCTGAGGGCAAGGTCACGCTGTTGGCCGAGCGCATGCGCGAAAAGCGCAGCGGGCACACGGCGGCAGGCGTTTAAAGTGGTGCAGGCCCTTGTTACTGCCAATTCGCCACAATCACCGGAGACAACGCTGACGCATAGCTCGCAGACAGCGTGGTCTGCCCCGCCGCCGGTGGCGAGAACGCCGCCATGGCGTCCACCAGGCTTTGTACCTGGCTGTCCAGCAGGGTCATACCATTACTGGTCTGGATGTCTGCGGTTGGGCTCGCGATTGCGAACGTCGAACTCAAAAGCAGCGCCGTATTATCCACCGTGGTACTGAACAGGTCCTTCGACGAGGTGCTCTGAGTAATATTGACAGACATCATTTGTGCTTGGGCTTGCGTTGGTGCCCCACTGATGGGTTGTCCATACAAATTCAAGTTCGGATCGGCCAATATGGCACGTTGCACGTCCAGCGATACTGCATTAGCATTGCCTTTGGTTCCGTACTCATAGGCAATGGCGCCACCAAAGGCCTCGGTGTCGCTGCTCCAGACGATGTGGCGTCGCAGGCCAGCCAGGATGTCATAGGTCCGGTTGCTGGTAGCTGTTGCATAGAAGTCGCGGCCAAAGGCTTCAAAATCAACGACCACCACCTTTTTATTCTTCAGCGGATCGGTTGACGCGGCACTGTAGTCTGCGCTGGACACAATGAATTGAAGGTATTTGGTTTGGTTGCGACCGTCATATCCGTCGTAGTTCGCTCCTGAAATAGCCGTGGTGCCTGCTTTCAAGGATAGACCTGAAAAACCAACACCGCCACCAATTCCAAGTTTGCTGTACTGAGTTTTCCCCACCGACACCACATCATTGGCGGGCCATACGTTTCCGTATCTTTCAATAGATGACGATGCATCCCCATAGTTCCACAAAGTAGCGTTACGGCCAGTCGGCGCTGTTTCATTTTGATTCGGGAAGTAGTCACCCTCACGCAATGAGGCCCCAGCCTTGCCTGGGATGAAAATATTATTTCCCGTGTTGGCAAATTCATAGTAATTCAAACCGGCTCCGCCAATGAACAAGTTATTTCCGTTCCCGCCGTTGATTGCGCCACTGCCAACCAATATGTCGTTACCATCGCCACCCCACACATCAGCAGGCGCATTGCCAATCACGACGTAATCGTCGCCCCCCTCACCGTACAGCGTATCGCGCCAGGTTATCTTTCTGGCCGTATCCACGCCGCCACGAATGGTGTCGTTCCCATTGCCCCCGTAGATGACATCGGCACCGGCACCACCATCTAGCACATCATCGCCGCCGTAGCCATAAATGACATCCGTGGTGCCGCCAGGGTTAGCACTCCCGTTGATCACGTCCGCTGCATTGCTACCTTGCAGCGTGTCGGCACCGCTGGTTCCGTTGATAGGAAACTTCTGTGCAATCGTGGCCTGCGTCCATATCGTTCCATCGGCAAAGCTGATGCGCTCCAAGTCACCCAGGGCAAAGTAGTTGCGAATGGTGACGCTGTCGGTCGCGTTTACGGTTAGCAACAGATCACCCCCTTGGCGGCTGGCGGTAATCGCTGCTGCGTTGATGCCACTGCCAAAACGCAAGGTGTCCATCCCGGCACCGCCCGTAACTGGATCTGCATCCAATACGGTGTCGGCACCATCTCCCAACTCGAACACAAAGGTGTCGTCACCCAATCCGCCATACAGGGTATCCACACCGGTGTTGCCACGCAGTATGTCGTTACCACCCCTGCCATACACCGTGTCGTTGCCTGCCAGGGCATCCACTGTCTCGCCAGAGTCGTCGCCTTCCAGTAAATCGTCGCCATTCGTGGGGCGAAAAACTTCGAGCTTGAGCGCGGCCCGGTCCAGCGTCAGGTCGTTTGCAAATACGACCTGCTCCACACCGTTGGCATCGCCATCCGAACCAAACTGCCCCACCACGCGGGTGGAAAAACCCTTGTCGACGCTGGTGATCAGCAGGTCACTGCCATTGCGAGAAAACACCACATCGCCATAGTTGATGCCATCGGTCAGCACCAGTCGGTCGTTGTCACTGAAAAGACCGCCAGCATCCTCCAGTACCGTATCATTACCCGCGTTCAGACCAATCACATAAGTGTCGCTACCCGCCTGGCCGTGCAGCGCATCGTCGCCGATGCCGCCGATCAGAGTGTCGTCGCCGCCGCCGCTGTACAGAATATCGTTGCCAGCCAGGCCGTCCAAGGTGTCGGCCTTCGCGTCGAGCCCAAACAGCACATCATCGCCAGCGGTGCCTGTGCTGATTTTTTCAAAAACCATTGAGGGGGTCCAGACCGATCCATCAAACAGAAACTTGATTTGCTCCACGCTACTCGGTGTAACGCCGTCGTTGTCGAAGTAGTTGGCAATTCGTACCAAGTCACCATATCCGACGTTGATGTCCAAGTCATTGTCGACCCGTGAAAAGTGCGCCAGTGCGGGATCAATGTTGGCCGCAAACACCACCGCATCCATGTTGCCGGGCGTGGCGTCGACATCGAAGATCATGTCTGCGCCATCGCCCCGGCTGAATCGATAGATGTCGTTGCCCGCGTAGCCGACCATGATGTCACTGCCTGCACCTGACTGAAATACATCCGCAGCGGAAGTTCCATACAACTGTTCGCTGTCGTAGCTACCCAAGATGAAATTGGGCAGCGTCGCAGGAGTCCAGACTGTTCCGTCGACAAAGCAAATTTCTTCCACTTGGTGCGTTGCGCTGTAATAGTAATTGGCAAGTGTGAGCACATCATTCGTGCCGCTGATGCGCAACTGCAAGTTGTAGGTTCCAAACTCTCGCGAGGCGATCACGTCGTATGCGGTGACGTCTGATCCGAACTCCACGCGATCGATGTTGCCGCCGGTGTCATCCTGGTCATAGATGATGTCGGCACCATCACCCCGGCCAAAGCGGTAAGTGTCGTTGCCCGCGTCTCCTACCAATATATCTGCCCCGGCGCCGCCAGCTAGCGTGTCGTTGCCAGCCTGTCCGAAGAGTCTGTCATCGCCGTCACCACCGAAAAGAATGTCATCCCCTTCGCCGCCTTGCAATTCATCGTTGTCGGCCCCTCCGTCCAGGGTGTCATTACCCCCTTGGCTGACCAGCAAATCATTGCCAGCATCGCCGAACAGCATGTCCGCATCGCCGGCCTGATCCGTGCCCCCCATATCACCGACGATCTGGTCGGCGCCATCGCCGCCGTGGATGATGTCGGCGCCCATGGCACCCAGCAAGGTGTCGTTTCCCGCCAACCCGTTGATACGATCCGTGGTGTTGGTGCCCTGCACCCAGTCATCGCCCGCCGTTCCGTCCAGATCGAACCCCCGTGCCAGCAATTGCTGGGTGCTCAGCGTCGTGCCATCGGCAAACTCGAACATGCCAATTGCCGCACCGGCGAACACATCCTGCGTATCGAAGCCTTCCACATGCACCGCATCACCGTTGCCCAGGTCCAGCATCAGCGAGCCCAGCCGCAGCGTGATGTTATTGCTGTCAACACCCGCGCCAAAGCGCAGGATGTTGTTTTCCCCCCTGGTGTCGTAAAGGGTGTCTATGCCGTCGCCCAGGTTGTAGATGTAGGTGTCGTTGCCAGCACCCCCAACCAGGATGTCGTCGCCCGTGCCGCCAATCAGGATGTCGTCACCGCCATTGCCGAAGAGCTTATCCGCTCCGCTGCCGCCGTCCAGGTAATCGTTGCCGTGGATTTCCACCGGCGTGTTGGCATCGTCGCGATCATCACCGTACAGCACGTCGTCATCTGCACCGCCGAACAGCACATCGTCCCGGCCCTGACCCAGCAGCAGGTCGTCGCCCGCACCGCCAACAATCACGTCGTAGCCGTGCCGTTCGGGGGGGGTGTACGTCACCCGTGAAGCGTCGTTGGGTCCATCGCCATAAATGCGGTCGTTGCCACCGTCGCCGAACAACAGGTCGTTGCCCTCCATGCCCAGCACATCATCGGCATCGTCGCCGCCATGTACCACGTCCGAGCCGGTACCGGCCATGATGAAGTCCAGTCCCGCGCCGCCATCGATCAGGTTGCCGTCGTCGCCTGGTTGCTGGTCACGGCCCACAGTGTTCGTAAGGAAGCCATTGTGGATGCCATCAGCATCCAAACCCCATGAGGACCACACCCAGTTGTAGCCCTGGCCCAGAACGATGGGGTTGAGCGACGGCAGCGGCGGGTAGTCAACAAAAACAGGGTAGGTCAGCCAGCCATTGCTCGACCCGTAGATGACATCATTGCCCGCGCCGCCATTGAGCGTGTCGCGCCCCAGACCACCTTGCAGCACATCATTGCCCGCGCCACCTTCTATCACGTCATCACCCCCCAGGCCGAGCAAGGCGTCATCCCCGCCCAGGCCCTGGATCAGGTCAGCCCCGGCGCTGCCAGTGATGAGGTCGGCCGCGCCGGGCTGGGGTCCGGCGCTCACATAGTTGCCATCGGCGCCCAACAGCAGTTCGGTGCCGGCTTCATTCTGTGCCTTGATAAAGTCGCCGGTCAAGGTACCGGTAGTCACCGGCGCTGCTGCCGTGCCCGCAAGCGCTAGCCCCAACTGACCGCCGATCCAGTCTTTGACGATGATGGCGCCGTTCAGGCTGCCACTGGCGGGCGTGTTCAGGCTCACGATGAGCTGGCCTTCGACCTGGGTGTAGCGGTATTGCCTGTCGTCGGACTCCCACACGCTGGCGGCGATTTGCTTGCCGCCGTTGAGTGGCGATGTGCCAGCCACGTTCAGGCTGCCCTGGCCATCGGTGTCTTGCACGCTGTCCAGCCCGAAGTTGCCGCTGAACTGGTAGCTGTCGGCGCCAGCGCCACCCAGCAGGCTGTCGTTGCCGGCTCCACCATCGAGCGTGTCAGTGCCCATGCCGCCGAGCAAGACATCGGCACCCGCGCCGCCGTTCAAGCGGTCATTGCCCGCATTGCCCACCAGCAGGTCGGCTGCCGTGCCGCCGGTCAGGCTGTCGTCGCCCGCGCCCCCGAGCATGAAGGCGCCGCGATTGAGCGTGTCGGTGGCCGTCATGCCGCCGGCCCCCGCCTGCACGTACCAGTCGCGCAGGTTGAGCAGCATGGCGGCGATCGCGCTGCGTTCTTCGACGGTGAAGGTCGATTGCTGCAGGTAGGTCTTGAAATACTGCTCATAGCCCTTGGCATCGGAGAGGGTGAGCCTGTCGCCCTGCGCAAAGGCCGTGGCGAACTTGGCGGCCACGTCGGCCATGTCGAAGCGGATGCCGCCGCTGCCTTCGCCTGCGGTGGCGAGGTCGGTGAACAGCTCCTTGCTGTAGCCCGCGCTGGTGGTAGTTTCCTCGTAATACTTTTGCATGGCGAAGGCCATGAGGGTTTTGTTGACGTTGTTTGTCGGGCCACTAAAAAATCCACCATTGCCGTCTGTCATGCTTAGACCGCCGTCCTGGGCGATCTTCCACAGGTCACTGGTGAAGCGGGTCAGCATGGCGTCGGCGGGGACTGGGGTTTCAGCGGGTTTCAGACCCGCCACACCGTTCTGATGGCGCACGAGGCGTTCGATGAAGTTCTCTTTGGGATTGTCCTTAATGTTTGGGTCGTTGTAGTACAAATTCGAATCAAAAATCATCCGCACCACATCCGGCAGCATGAAGGTGACATCGCGCAACGAGTGTTGGGCTGGAGCGATTTGGTCGCTCTGCAAGAAAGCAGTGAGCAAGGCTTGTGAGTGCAGGTCAAAAGCCAGCGTCAGGTCCGGAGCGCCGTGTGTCAGACTGGTTGGTGTACCTATCCTGGCCCAAGAAGCAGCACTCAGGACTTCCCCTTGCACGCTGAAATCGCGGACATTGCTTTCATTTGGAATGCCGCCGCTGGTGCCGGCAATGCTGATGAAGTTGGTAAGACTTTGAAGGGCGAGAGCGCTATAGCCTTTCTGATTTAACAGGTAGTCCTTGAGTTCAGTGGCCACTTGAAAACTGGCGGAGTTCCTGAAAGGCGCCTGGTCAAAGGTCGTGGCAGTCTCCCCAAAGAAAACCGCCATCAACGAAGCCAGTCCGCCGCCCAATGAGTGGCCGGTGAAACTGATGATGGCGTTGGGGTTGGCGGTTTTGACTTGAAGGTAATAATCCGCTGCTTGCCTGAGTTGATCCGAAGTCACACCGAAGAAACCACCACCATTGGCCCACCAGTCCACATTGGAACCCGTGCCAGCAAAGGAAATGACAATTTCGTTGCCCCTCTGGAATGAGACGGCCTCAAAACCGCTGGATTCTTGCTGTGGAAAAAACTCCGTCCAGCCCAGCGATTGGAGATCGGGAAGCCAGTTGATCATTCCACGAGTGCTTTGATAAACCCGTCCTGCCATGAGCGCATATTCGATGTCTGTAGCCATGATGTTCCCCTGTTTTGAGTAATGAATGATTCAAGTTGAGAAAGTGATTTACTTTTTGCCGTCCGTCGTGTTCGGTGACGCAATCGGATGCGGTGCTTTAGGACCCTTATGTTCCGGGCGCGGCTTCCAATGGTCAAGCGGCGTGCGGAGGATAGTTTTGTATTCCTTGGTGCTGATGTCGTAATTTTGTTTTTCCACTTCTTCAAACGTGTAAAAAGATTTGAGTAATTTGGCGGGTGGTCGACCAACAATTACATTCGTCTTAATAAGTTCCTCCGGAAATTCTTCAAGCGAGATACGCCGCCATGCTGTGCTGTCATGTTTGAAGAAAATATAAGGTGGATTAGGGCTTCCCCATTTGTTGTAGGCAATAACTCCAGCTGGATAAGTGGCAATGTAAGGTGTGCCATTCACCACATCCAGAAGCAGTAAATTTAGACTATTCGGTTCAGGTTCTGAATCCCGAAAACCCATCTTCCATGTTATTTTATTACTCGATCCAGGCAAGGTAAAGATAACGGTTTGATCAAGTGATTTACGCTCCCGGCTATCTATCGTTGGATATCCACCAAGATTGTAAAAACGCTCGGCGACAATTACTCGTCCATCGTGCAGGCGTACCTCTTCTTTCCAACTCATCGTCGCAGCACATGCGCTCATACTCACCCCCAAGGTTAATGTCAATCCGATTGTTTTGAATACTCTCAACAAAAAATGTTCGTGATTCATGCCGCTTTCCTTTCAAATGAATTTCCATAGTTCGCATCGTTGGTTGCGGCGCGGGCCAGCAGTTCATTCGTGCTCAGCGTCGTGCCATCGGCAAACTCGAATCCGCTGATGGTCGAGCTGTTGAAGACATCGTTCTGGTCGAAGCCGGCGATGTGCACCCGGTCGCCATTGCCCAGGTTCAGCAGCAGCGAGCCCAGGTTCAGTTTGATGTTGTCTTTGTTGACACCCGCGCCAAAGCGCAGGATGTTGTTTTCTCCCCTGGTGTCGTAGAGGGTGTCTATGCCGTCGCCCACGTTGTAGATGTAGGTGTCTTTGCCAGCACCCCCAACCAGGGTGTCGTTGTCTGCACCGCCCAGCAGGCTGTCGTTACCCGAGCCACCGTCCAGCGAGTCGTCGCCCGTACCGCCGAGCAAAGCATCGGCACCCGCGCCGCCGTTCAAGCGGTCGTTACCCGCATTGCCCACCAGCAGGTCAGCGACCGTGCCGCCGGTCAGGGTGTCGGCGCCCACCCCGCCGAGCATGAAGGCTCCCCGGTTGAGGGTGTCGGTGGCCACCATGCTGCTGGTGCCCGCCTGCACGTACCAATCGCGCATGAAGGGCAGCATGGATTGAATGAGCTGGCGTTCGCTGTCTGTGAAGGTGGCTTGCAGGAGGTAGTTTTTGAAATAGAGGTCGAAGCCCTTGGCGTCTTTGAGATTGAGCTTGTCGTTGTTGTCGAAAGCCGTCTTGAATGTCGTGGACACGTCGGCCATGTCAAAACGGATGCCGTTGCTGCCCTCGCCCGCCGTGCCCAGGTCGGTGAAGAGTTCCTTGCTGTAGCCCGCGCTGGTGGCCGTTTCCTCGTAATACTTTTGCATGGCGAAGGCCATGAGGGTTTTGTTGACGTTGTTTGTCGGGCCACTAAAAAATCCACCATTGCCGTCTGTCATGCTTAGACCGCCGTCCTGGGCGATCTTCCACA
>JAKFXU010000304.1 GCA_021731215.1 Rhodoferax sp. | reverse complement strand
GTACCATGCGCACCGGCAATTCGGAGGCATCCGGCGCGAACGAGGCCACGGCAAAGGCGCCACCACCACCACCCAACAGCAAGGCCGCAACGACTGCGCTCACTCGTTTGGGATGTTGTTGCAGGGTTTGACGGGCGCAAGTCAAAAAAGCAGCGCCACCGGTGACAAGGCCATTGATCAAAAGAGGTGTTCCAGACAAGAGTTGGTTTGTGTGCAACCGAACAGACAAAGAAGGACGCAAGCGTGGCGAATTAAAATCAAGCACTTGAGCAGGCCCGCAGTATAACTTTGCCCGCCTCCGTCGCATCGAGAAAAACCCTTATGAATCAAGCTCCGGCTCCCAAATTTGATGTAACAGACCGTGTCCGCGAGGCGCTGGCGGTGACTTTGCGCGGCTGCGAGGAGCTGATTCCGCAAGACGATTGGGTCAGAAAGTTGGCCCGCTCCGAGGCCACGGATAAGCCGCTGCGCATCAAGCTGGGGCTGGACCCGACCGCGCCCGACATCCATATCGGCCACACCGTGGTGCTCAACAAGATGCGCCAGTTGCAGGATCTCGGGCACACGGTGATCTTCCTGATCGGCGACTTCACCACCTTGATCGGCGACCCGTCCGGGCGCAATTCGACGCGACCGCCGCTGACCCGCGAGCAGATCGAAGCCAACGCCCAGACCTATTACCGGCAGGCCTCGATGGTGCTTGATCCGTCCAGAACCGAGATTCGCTACAACAGCGAATGGGGCGACGCCCTGGGTTCGCGCGGCATGATTGAACTGGCGGCCAAGTACACGGTGGCGCGCATGATGGAGCGCAACGACTTCCATGACCGCTTCAGGTCCGGCGCGCCGATCAGCGTGCATGAGTTTTTGTATCCGCTGATGCAGGGCTACGACAGCGTGGCGCTCAGGAGCGACCTGGAACTGGGCGGCACCGACCAGAAATTCAACTTGTTGATGGGGCGCCACTTGCAGGCTGAATACGCTCAGGAGCCGCAATGCATCCTGACCATGCCGCTGCTCGAAGGGCTCGACGGGGTCGAGAAAATGTCCAAGAGCAAGAACAACTACATCGGCATCGCGGAAGATGCCAACACCATGTTTGCCAAGGTGCTCAGCATTTCGGACCTGCTGATGTGGCGCTGGTACACGCTGCTGAGCTTCAAGAGCGAGGCCGAGATTGCCGGCTTGCGGGCCGAAGTGGACGCCGGACGCAACCCGAAGGACGCCAAGGTGGCGCTGGCCAAGGAGATCACGGCCCGTTTTCATTCCAGTGCCGCCGCCGCGGCGGCCGAGCAGGATTTCATCAAGCGCAGCCAGGGCGGTGTGCCCGACGACATCCCGGAGTTGTCCTTGCCCTTGGGCCAGGGCGCCAGCCCGCTGGGTATCGGCGCCCTGCTCAAAATGGCCAATCTGGCCGCGTCCACCGGTGAGGGCAACCGCCTGATCGACGGTGGCGGCGTGCGCGTCGATTCCAGCGTGGTGAGCGACAAGGGGCTCAAGCTCGGAGCCGGCGTTTACGTGCTGCAGGTGGGCAAGCGCAAGTTCGCGCGCGTGACGCTGGGCTAAGCGGGATGAACCCTTTTGCTGCCGACTTTCGCCTGCCGTCGCCGCGCACCCTGCTGTGGGCCTCGGTGGCGGTGGCGGTCATCACCATCGCGCTGAAAACGCTGGCCTGGTACATCACCGATTCGGTCGGATTGCTGGCTGACGCCATGGAGTCGCTGGTCAATCTGGCGAGCGCCATTTTCGCGCTGATGATGGTCACCATCGCGGCCCGACCGGCGGACCAGGACCACCCTTACGGGCACCACAAGGCCGAGTATTTTTCTTCCGGTTTTGAAGGCATTTTGATCATTGCCGCGGCCATCGGCATTGTCTGGGTCGCCGGCCATCGGCTGTTTGATCCGCAGCCGATTCAGGCGCTGGGCTGGGGGCTGGCCCTGTCGGTGCTGAGTTCGGTGTTGAACGGCTTGCTGGCCTGGATCATGTTTCGCTCGGCCAAAGAGCATCGCTCGATCGCGCTGGAGGCCGATGCCAGGCACCTGGTGACCGATGTCTGGACCACGGTGGGCGTGGTGGTGGGTATTGGCGCCGTGGCCCTGACGGACTGGCTCTGGCTCGACCCGGTGGTGGCGATCGGGGTGGCGCTGAACATTTTCAAGGAGGGCGTGCGCCTGATGTGGCGCTCGTCGCAAGGCTTGATGGATGAGGCGCTGGAGCCCGAGGTGCTGCGCGAGATCGAAAAAACGCTGGCCGATTTTGACCACCGCACCATCCGTTTTGACCACATGACGACACGCCGCTCCGGTCAGCGCCGTTTTGTGGACTTGCACATGCACATGCCGGCGAGCTGGTCGCTGGGGCGCGCCGCTGCGCTGCGCACCAGCGTCGAGCAGGCGCTGATGAGCGCGGTGCCGGGGCTGCGCGCCACCATCCAGTTATTGCCCAGCGACGTGGAAGCGCATTTTGACGACGCCCGGGATTTGCTCTGAACCTGCGCCGAGTTCAATCACCAGTGCCGGCGTGTCGATTGCCGTCACGCTCTGACCCATCAGGTTTTCAGGCGGTGACTTCATCGAGCGTTCCGTCTTCCAGGTGGCGGGTATCGGCCCAGCCCACCAGCGCCATGCCTTCGGGCGTCCAGAGCAGGCGGTTGATGGCGGCGTTGCCCAGATGCCAGGTGCGCGGCGCCTGCACTTCCTGTCCGGTGGCGGCGCGGTACAGGGCGTCAAGCACGCCACCGTGGGCCACCAGCACGATTTGCTGCCCGATGTGGCGTGCGGCCAATTCGTTGGCCGTGTTGTAGATGCGTTGGCGCACCGCCAGCAGCGATTCACCGCCGTCGGGTGCCCAGTGGGGGGTGCGCTGGCGCCAGTGGCGCGATTGCTCGGGCCAGGTGGCTTCGATCTCGGCGTAGGTCATGCCCTGGAAGACGCCAAAGCCGCGCTCACGCAGGCCCTGATGGGGTGTCAGGGGCTGCCCGGTGGCGTCGGCGATGGCGCGCGCGGTTTCCCAGGCGCGCAGTAAATCGCTGGAGTAAATCGCGCTGATGGATTCCTGCGCCAGGGCCAGCCCCAGGCGCCGTGCCTGCTCGCGACCGGTTGGGTTGAGTTCGATGTCCAGATGGCCCTGCAGCCGGGTGGCTACGTTCCAGGCGGTTTCCCCGTGGCGGATGGCAATGATGCGGGTGGCTTGCATGCTTGTAAGGCGGCTATCAGGGGCTTAAATTTGCACCATCTGCAGCGCGGGCAGGGACGGTCGCGCAAATTCTTCCGCGTCAAACATCTTGTCGCCCTCGGGGTTGGGCACGCCCGTGGTCTTGATGTCGGTGAAGTTGTGGCGCTTGCGGTCCATCAGGTGCGAGGGCACCACGTTTTGCAGCGCGGTGAACATGCTCTCGATGCGGCCGGGGTGCTTTTTCTCCCAATCGCGCAGCATGTTGCCAATTTGCTGGCGCTGCAGGTTTTCCTGGCTGCCGCACAGCGAGCAGGGAATGATGGGGAACTGGCGGTGCGCGGCCCAGCGCACCAGGTCTTTCTCGGCCACGTTGGCCAGCGGGCGGATCACGATGTGGCCGCCGTCGTCGCTGACCAGCTTGGGTGGCATGCCCTTGAGCTTGCCGCCAAAAAACATGTTCAGGAAAAAGGTTTGCAGCATGTCGTCGCGGTGGTGCCCCAGCGCGATCTTGGTGATCTTGAGCTCGTCGGCCACCCGGTACAGAATGCCGCGGCGCAGCCGGCTGCACAGGCTGCACATGGTCTTGCCCTCGGGCACCACTTTTTTCACGATGCTGTAGGTGTCCTGCGTTTCGATGTGAAAGGGCACGCCCAGTTGCTTCAGGTACTCGGGCAGGATGTGGTCCGGGAAGCCGGGCTGCTTCTGGTCCAGGTTGACCGCCACCAGCTCGAACTTGACCGGCGCGCGGGACTGCAGTTTGAGCAAAATGTCGAGCAGACCAAAACTATCCTTGCCACCGGAGACGCAGACCATCACGCGGTCGCCTTCCTCGATCATGTTGAAGTCGATGATGGCCTGGCCGACCTGGCGGCACAGGCGCTTTTCCAGCTTGTGCGTTTCGCGCCCGATCTTGGGCTCTTTCACCCGCTCTTGCGCGGGTGTATCGATTTCCTTGTCTATCCAGACGGCGCTCATGTTGGGTTCCTTTTGTTTCCAGTTGCCGCAATGGCTTACAAGGAGGGATTTTCTCTTAACCTGAAAGTCGGGTCGCGACTCAACTCGCTCCCCTGGCCCGAGCACAGATTGGGGAGAGGGAAAACGGGCAGGCCTGGTGAAACACCTGACTCAGTTTTGAGGCGGCACAACCTCTATAAGTGGCTCAGTTTTGGGTTGACGGCAACAAGTGGGGCCAACAAAAAAAAACCTCACCACTGCCCCGCCTCCATCCGAATCGCCACCTCGCAATCGTCAAATATCTCCAGCTTGGTGATCTTCACCCGCACGCCCAGCACGCCAGGCAGTTGCATCAGCCGGTTGGCCAGCTTGCCAATCAGGGTCTCCAGCAGGTTGACGTGCTCGGCGGTGCACTCGTCGATGATGATGACGCGCACCCGGCGGTAGTCCAGCACGTGGTTGATGTCGTCGTCATGCGGTAGCAGCGGCTGTCGGCCCAGGCTCAGTTCGGCGTCGACCTGAATCGGTTGCGGCGCGGCTTTCTCCAGCTCCAGAATACCCAGATTGGCGTCAAAGCGCAAACCGGTCAGGGTGAGGGTCTGGTGACCAAGGGTGTGGGGCAAGGTGGGCATCGTAAATAGGGGGGGGCTTGGTTGCAGCGCATCACAGCCAGGAAAAATCGCGCTCGAACTTCATCAGGTGCTGGCCGCCATCGACCAGCAGCGTGGTGCCGGTGATGGACTGGTTGTCAATGGCAAACTTCACCGTGGCAGCCACATCGGCCGGCGTCGAGGAGCGCCCCAGCGGCGAGAGGCGGTGCAGCGCTTCAAATTTCTCCTGCGTCAGCAGGTGGCTGGTCAGCGTCAGGCCGGGCGCCACGCCGACCACGCGCAGTTGCGGGCTCAAGCCCATCGCCAGCATGGTGGTGGCTGCTTCCAATGCCGCTTTGGACAGGGTGTAGCTGAAAAAATCGGGGTTCTGGTTCCACAATTTCTGGTCCAGCAGGTTGACCACCACGCCCTTTGGCGTGGCCTGCGCCGCATCGGCACCGCCCGTGCGGGTCCGCAGATGGGTGTGCAGGGCCTGCGCCAGCAGCACGGCGGCGCCGGTGTTGCTGCACATGTGTTTTTCCATGGCGGCAAAGCTGAAGGAGGCGGGCGTGTCGTGCTCAAACGTGCTGGCGCTGTTGACCACGGCGTGGACCTGACCAAAGTGGCTGATGACCGTGGGCAGCAGGTTGCGCACGGCGGTTTCGTTCGCCAAATTGGCGCGAAATAAGGCGCTAACCCCAGCCAGTCTTGCGCAGTCAGTTGCTGTTTTTGTCGCTTCCTCGAGTGAATCGCGGTAATGCACCGCCACCTGCCAGCCGTCCTTGGCCAGCGCCAGCGCGATCTCACGCCCCAGCCGTTTAGCGGCGCCTGTGACCAGAACCGTGCGGGCAGGAGCGGGGGCGGACATTGGGGGACAATTCGGGCGTTATGACAACACCCCACAGTTTAACGAGCGTCCTGGGCGAGCACATTGCCAAGGCGATTGCCACCGCCGACGGCTGGATCGGTTTTGACGAGTTCATGGCGCTGGCGCTGTACACGCCGGGCCTGGGCTATTACGCCAATGACAGCCGCAAATTCGGCCCGCTGCCGTATGCGGTGGAGGGCGGCGAGACGGTGGCGGGCAGCGATTTCGTCACCGCCCCGGAAATGACAAGCCTGTTTGGCCAGACACTGGCGACCCAGGTGGCGCAGGCCCTGCAGCAGACCGGTACGCACGAGGTCTGGGAGTTTGGCGCCGGTTCTGGTGCCTTGGCATTGCAGTTACTCGAAACCCTGGCGGCGCTCGGTCAGCCCTTGCGGCGCTACACCATTGTTGACTTGTCGGGCAGCCTGCGCGTGCGTCAGCAGCAACGCCTGCAAGAATACACCGATACCGTGCGCTGGGTCAGTGAGTTGCCCCAGACCATGCAGGGGGTGGTGATCGGCAACGAGGTGCTTGACGCCATGCCGGTCAAGTTGCTGGCCCGCTGTAGCGGCGTCTGGTACGAGCGCGGCGTGGCGCCCGGTCATGGCGCTCACGCCGACCCTCTCCCACCAGTCGGCGAGGGAGAACGCCGAGCTGCGCCTGAAGCTATGCCCGTGGCCCCCGGCAAGGCCTTCGTCTGGCAAGACCGCCGCACTGATCTGCGCCCGCCGGTGAGCATTGACGGCGCCCACGACTACCTGACGGAAATCCACCTCCAGGCTGAATCGTTCATCCGCACGCTGGCCGACAAGCTCACAGCAGGGGCGGCCTTTTTTGTTGACTATGGCTTTCCCGAGCATGAGTACTATCACGTCCAGCGCCACATGGGTACGGTGATGTGTCACCAGGCGCATCGGTCGGACACCGATGCGCTGGCCGATCTGGGGCGCAAAGACATCACCGCCCACGTCAATTTCACCGGCATTGCGCTGGCCGCGCAGGAGGCCGGGCTCGGTGTGCTGGGTTACTGCAGCCAAGCCCGCTTTCTGATCAATTGCGGCCTGCTGGAGCGGCTCGAGACCGCCTCCTTGCCGGAACGGGTGGCGGCGCAAAAGCTGATCATGGAGCATGAAATGGGGGAGCTGTTCAAGGTCATCGGGCTGTGCCCGGGCGAGCCGTGGCAGGCCGTGGGCTTCTCGCAGGGCGACCGCACGCACACGCTGTAGCCATGCTGCGCTGGTTCTTCGTCATTCTGCTGGCTTTGCTGCTGCTGAGCTGGCTTTCGCCCTGGCTGCACAAGATCGGACTGGGCAAGCTGCCGGGTGACTTGCGCTTTCGGCTGTTCGGCCGCGAATGGTTTGTTCCACTGAGCAGCACGATTTTGCTCAGTGCGGTAGCCAGCTTCATGTCAAAGATCATGTAGAGTGCTCGCTGCTGTGCGTTGACTCTGCGGTATCGACAGTCGCATCCAGTTGCACCCAGGGAGCTGACACCGCGATGAAATCAGCCGACACTTGGCGGCTACCTAATTTTTGGAGGCGCGAAAATGGACTCGACTCGAAGACGGTTGCTGGAGCGCACGGCGCTGATCGCCGGCATGGCTGGGCTGGGGTCAGCGGCTGGCTGGGCACAGGCGCAAAGCATGCCTGGCAGCGAAGCCAGCGCGCCGCCCTTGCCCGCTCCGGGCAGCCGCTTGGCCCTGCCCGAGGTGAGTCTGCTCGATGGCCGCGTGTTCAAGCCGGCGCA
The DNA here is from genome assembly GCA_021731215.1 of Rhodoferax sp. GTDB lineage: Bacteria > Pseudomonadota > Gammaproteobacteria > Burkholderiales > Burkholderiaceae_C > Rhodoferax. The sequence goes on along the minus strand of JAKFXU010000304.1, from coordinate 7,742 downwards.
GGCCGAGGCTCAGGTGCTGGTGCTGTACTGGTGGGCCAGTTGGTGCCCGTTTTGCGCCCTGCAGAGCCCGGCCATGGAGGCGCTCTGGCGCGCTCAGCGCGGGCGTGGGTTGCAGATGCTGGCGCTTTCCATCGACAAAAAACGTGAGGATGCCATGACCTACCTGAATAAAAAGGGCTACACCTTCCCGGTCGGTCTGGTCACGCCGGAGGTGGCCCGCGTCCTGCCCAAGCCCAAAGGCCTGCCGGTGACCCTGGTGCGTGGCCGCGACGGCCGGGTCGTGCTGGCCGAATCGGGCCAGATGTTCGCGGAAGACGTGGCGCAAATCGCCAACCTGCTTTGAGTTTGACCTGACGCGTAGAGAGGCGATTTTGATGCTTGATCCGAAGCTTCATGACCGAGAATGGCCGGCATGAATCGGGTCAACTATCTGGCTGCCATGAAGGCTTCAAAGTCGAGCGCTGACATGGGCCGGGCGAACAGGTAGCCCTGCGCGTAGTCGCAACCTGCCGTCGCCAGCAGATCGCGCTGCAGCAAGGTTTCAACACCCTCGGCGATCACCTTGATGCCGAGCTCATGGGCCATCACGATGATGGCCTTGCACAGGGCCAGATCGGTGGCGTGCGCAGCCAGGTGGCGCACAAAGGATTGGTCGATCTTGATGAAGTCGATGTCAAATTTCTGCAGGTAGGACAGCGACGAATAGCCGGTGCCGAAGTCGTCCAGCGAGACCCGGATGCCGGCGTCGCGCATGCCCAGCAGCAGTTCGCTCACGCTGGCACTGGTGTCGAGCAGCAGCCCTTCGGTGATTTCGGCCACGATGCTCTCGCCCGGCAAGCCGAGCGCGTGCAACTGCTCGATCCACGAGGGATTGCCAGTGCCGCCATGGTGAAACTGCACCGGCGACTTGTTGATGCTGATTTGGAAATTGGGGTTGAGCGTGGCGCGCCACTGGCGCACCTGGTGCGCCGCCTGCTGGAACACCCACTGGCCGATTTCGACGATCAGGCCACTCGATTCTGCGATCGGAATGAAAGCGGCCGGGCTGACCGCACCGCGCGTCGGGTGTTGCCAGCGAATCAGCGCTTCGGCCTTGTGCACGGCCCCGCTGGCGAGTTCAACAATGGGCTGATACACCACCCGGAACTGCTGCTCCAACAGGCCGGTGCGCAGGTCGTTGGCCAGACGGGCCCGAGTTTGCGCTGCTTCCTGCAGGGCCGGGGTGAAAAAACTGAAACGATTGCGCCCCGCTCCTTTGGCGACATAAAGCGCCTGGTCGGCGTGCTTGAACAGGTCTTCGATTTGGGTGGCATCCAGCGGATAGATCGTGATGCCGATGCTGGCCGAGACAAAGACCTGCTCGTTGCCCAACTGGAACACGTTCGCCAGTGCCTGCAGCAGTTTTTGCAGGATCGGCTTAATGCTGCTGGCGTCCAGTACCTCGCTCAGGATCACGGTGAACTCGTCGCCGCCCATGCGCGCCACGGTATCGGACGCGCACACACAGGCTCCGATGCGCCGCGCCGCTTCGACCAGCAGCCGGTCGCCGCTGTCATGGCCGAGCGTGTCGTTGACCTCCTTGAAATGGTCCAGGTCAATGAACAGCAGGGCGAGTTGCAGGCCGTCGCGCCGGCTTTTGCGGATCTCCTGCTCCAGGCGGTCGCGCAACATGCTCCGGTTGGGCAGGCCGGTCAGCGTATCGAAATGGGCTTGCTGCCAGATCAGTGCTTCTGATTTTTTCCGCGCGCTGATGTCGGTGTGGGTACCCGTCATGCGCAACGGCTTGTACTGTGCGTCACGGCTGATGACCATGCCGCGCGTCAACACCCACTTCCAGCTGCCATCCTTGCAGCGCACGCGGTGTTCGTTGCTGTAGGTGGGGGTGCGGCCGTCAAAATGGGCTTGGCGGTCTTTTTGCAATTGCGCCAGGTCATCGGGGTGGGTGCGATTGTCGAATTCGTCGGCTTGATCAGGCAGTTCGCCCTCGCCAAAACCGTACATCTCCAGCAGGCGTTGCGAGAAAAATTCCTCGCCGCTCTGGAGGTTCCAGTCCCACACACCGTCGCCGGTACTCTCCAGCGCCAGCTTCCAGCGGTTCTCGGTCTCGCGCAAGGCCGCTTCGGCCTGCTTGCGTTCGGTGATGTCCTGCAACACTGCGGTGCGCTTCACCACCCGGCCCCGCTCCCAGGTCGTCGCGCTCATGGTACGGACCCAGATGCGTCGTCCCTTGGCGGTGATCATTTCCAGCTCCAGCTCATGCGTCTTGGGTTGATTGACGACGTCCGCTGCGAATGCCTTGATCAGCACCAGTGACTCGGGTGTGAAAAAACGAGGGGTCGTCGCCGGGGTGGGCGCGTATTCCTGCGGGGAAACTTCAAGGATGCGGTAAACTCCATCGGTCCAGAACAAGGTGTCGTTGACAAAGTCGATTTCCCAGCCGCCGACCCGGGCCAGCGACTGGGTCGCCGCCAGCAGCAGGTCCGACCGCTGGCGCGCTGCCTCGGCCTGCACATAGTCGGATACATCGGCAAAAGTGCGCACCATGCCGCCAGTGGGCGAAATTTGAGTTTTGACTTCCAGGGTGCGCCCGCTTAGCGTCTGGCGCAAATAGTGGCTGGGGATGCTACCCTGATAACCCTTTGAGGTGTAGTGACGCGCCTTGTTGTCGACCAACTGTGCATCGGGGCCGAAGTCACCCCGTTCAAGCTGGAAAAGCGCTATTTGTTGCAGCGTGGGGCGCGCCGCCAGCAGGCTGTGCGGCAAGTCCAGCAACTCGCAGACGCGGGGGTTGAAGGTGCTGACGCGGTCATCGCCATCAACCACCAGCACGCCCTGGCTGATGCTCGCCAGCGTGGATTGCAACACCCGGGTTTTCTCAAGCAATTGCAGGTTGAGCGCGCGCAACTCGGCCTCAGTCTGCCTGCGTTCGGAGATGTCGGTGTGGGTGCCGATCATGCGCAGTGGCTTGCCTTGGGCATCGCGGCTGACGACCGTGCCGCGTGACAGAATCCACTTCCAGGAACCGTCCTTGCAGCGCAGACGCAGGTCAATGGCGTAGCCCGCGCAGCGGCCTTCCAGGTAGGCCGCATTGGCGGCCTGCACCGGGGCGAGGTCGTCCGGGTGGAGCCGGCTGACAAACTCGTGGTAACCCGGGCCGACCCCATCGGCTGCATAGCCGAGCATCTCTTTCCAGCGCTCGGAGTGCGTCTGCGCACCCGTCACCAGGTTCCAGTCCCAGACGCCGTCGCCGACGCTCTCCAAGGCCAGTTTCCAGGGGTTGTTGGGATCATCCCAGTCGGGCCCAGCCGGGCAAGGCGCCGATGGATTGTTTGGTGCGCTTGGGCCAGATGGACTGTCAGAAGGCGGGGTCGGATCTTCGTTCACACGGCTACAGACAAAATTGCAATGACGGGGCAAGGTTGCGTTCACCCGCTCGGCTGGCAAGTATCCCATGACGGCCAGCGCTGGCGGGCCATGGACGCTCGTCGTCTTCAGCCATCGGTCAACGCGACAGGGTGGGAACAACATAACAAGCAACAGGTCGGTGCAGAACCTATGACCCTAGATGGGCCCGCACTGCCTCGACCCGGGCCTGGTGAATCAGTGCGCCGATCGCTTTGCCACTGGCCCCGTCAGCGACAGCCTGCTCCGCTACTGCATGGGTTGCCAGCGCCTGCGCCGCCGACAAGGCGGCCAGCAAGTGCGCGCCTTGGGGGTAGGGCGACTCGGCGTGCCCGAGCCGGCCCCGCGCATCGCACTCGCACGCCAGCAGCACTTGTGCAAAGCGCTGCGGCTTGCGAAAGGCGTCGCAGCGCTCCAACAGGCGCACCAGCGCTGGCGCGCTCAGGTCGGCGCTGCGGTGAATGTTGCCGTGCTCGCGCGCCACCACATCGGCCAGTTCGCGGCACTCGGTGGGGATGCGCAGGCGCTGGCAGATGTCCTGGAGCAGGCGGGCACCGCGTTCCTCATGGCCCAGGTGGCGCGGCAGCAAGTGGGCCGGGGTGCTGCCCTTGCCCAGGTCGTGCAACAGGCAGGCCAGGCGCACCGGCAGCGCGGCCTGCAGGCGCGCGCTCATGTCGAGCACCAGCATCAGGTGGATGCCGGTGTCGATTTCCGGGTGGTAGTCGGCCCGCTGCGGCACGCCCCAGAGCCGGTCCAGCTCGGGCAGCAGGTGAGCGAGTGCACCGCATTCGCGCAGCACCTCGAACATGCGCGAGGGGCGCTGCTCCAGCAAGCCCCGGGCCAGTTCCTGCCAGACGCGCTCGGCCACCAGGTGATCGACTTCACCGCCCTGCACCATGTCGCGCATCAGGTCCATGGTCTGCGGTGCCACCGTGAAGTCGGCAAAGCGCGCCGCCAGCCGGGCCACGCGCAGAATGCGCACCGGGTCTTCGCGAAAGGCCGGCGTCACGTGCCGCAACACCTTGTTGGCAAGGTCTTGCTGGCCCCCGAACGGATCGACCAGGGCGCCGTCGGAGCGCCAAAGTTGGGGGTCCAGGCTGCGCTGCCTGGCAACCGGATCCGCACTGCCGGCGCAATCGGCATGAACCGCGATGGCGTTGATGGTCAGATCGCGCCGCGCCAGGTCCTCTTCCAGCGTCACGGCGGGTCCTGCGTGGATGGCAAAGCCGTGGTAGCCGGGAGCGGTGTTGCGCTCGGTGCGGGCCAAGGCGTACTCCTCCTTGGTCTGGGGGTGCAGAAACACCGGAAAGTCCTTGCCTACCGGTAAAAAACCCTGCGCGATCAGCGCTTGCGGGGTGGCGCCTACCACGACCCAGTCATGGTCTTGCACCGGCAAACCCAGCAGTGCATCACGCACCGCGCCCCCCACCATGTAAATCTGCATGTCAGCGCGCCAGGCCTGAGCCGGTCAAGCGGTAGGGCTCTTCGAACGCGAGAAAGTCGTGTTCGGCCAGCGCCCCATCGATCCATGCCTGCACGCCGGGCAGTGAACTCGGTGTGCATTTCGGCGCAGATGCCCGCATCGACCAGGACGAGTAGTTATTGTTGCCAATGTAAAGCTTGAGCATGCAGGTTTCCAAAACGCCGATGCTAGCGCACCGGCGCGCGCACGCCCCCTGCTCAGGGCAGGTCGCTGATCAGCTCAGGCGCATCGCCCAGGCGCGGACCCACCAGCCCCAGGCGACTTTTGAGCGACTGCGGCTGGCCCGTGATCAAGGCGGCATAGACGGTGGTGTTGGCCAATACTTTCTTGACGTAATCGCGGGTTTCGGTGAAGGGCACGTTCTCGGCCCAGATCGCCGCTTCCAGCACCGGCCCACCGGTTGCGCCGCGCCAACTGCGCGGGCGGCTGGGGCCGGCGTTGTAGGCGGCGGCGGCCATCGGCATGGAGCCGGCGAACTCGTCGAGCACCAGCTTGAGATAGCCGGTGCCAATGGCAATATTGGTATCGCGCTCGGTGATCTGCTGCGGTTTGAAGTTGTTCAGCCCGATTTTCCGGGCGGTCCACTGGGCGGTGGGCGGCATCACCTGCATCAGCCCGGCGGCGCCCACGCTGGAGCGGGCCTCCATGATGAAGCGGCTTTCCTGCCGGATCAGGCCATAGACATAGGCCGGGTCGAGCCCGATCTGGCGGGCCCGTTGCAGCACCGCGTCCTTGAACGGCATCGGAAAACGCTGCTCGAAGTCGATCACGGTCTTGGTGCGCTCACTGGTGTTGATGCAGCGGTCCCACACCTCGTGCTCGCAGGCCAAAGCAGCCGCGGCCAGCAGATCGCGGTCGTTCATGCCGCCGCGCTGGTGCAGGCTGGTGCTGTAGTTCCATTCGCGCACGCCCTCACTGCGCAAGCCGATTCGAATCGCGTGCAGGCCGCGCTGCAGGCCGGCGTTGCGCCGGGCGCCGTCCTGCTCGTCGGACGTGAGCGCGGTCGGCCGAACCGGCGCGCTGATGCGCTGGCCCAGTTCTTCCAGTGCCAGTTGCTCGTAAAAACCGTTGACGCCGGCAATGCTTTCCAGCAGACGCTGCGCCTCGGCCCGCTCGGTGTCGGTCTTGGCCAGTTGCACCAGCGCCCGCGCGCGCCAGTAGACCCAGGTGGCGTCCTGGCGCTGGGCCTCGCTCATGGCGGCAATCGCGCTGGATACTTGCTCCCACTGGCCGGCCCGCAGCGCGGCGCGTACTTTCCAGGCCAGGTGATCATCGTGCATGAATTGATCCTGCCCATTGAGAAAATAGGCCAGGGCAGCATTCGACAGGCGCATGGCGGCACGCTTGCCGATCACGCCCCAGACCCAACTGCGTTCTTCCTGCGTGAGCTGGGTTTTCCAGCGCAGTTTGCCCACTTCGATGGCGGCCGCGTCGGGGTCGCTGACCGCCAGGCGGATCAGGGCCAGCGTGACCAGCTCTTTGGTGCGCGGGCGCAGTGCCAGCAGCTTGCCGTCCAGGTAGCGGGCGGGATTGGCGTAAATGGCGCTGACGCTGGCCGCCCCGTCGCTGTTGAGCAGGCCAATCGCCTGGGTGGCGACGCGCAGATTGGCGTTCTCCAGCCCCAGGCGCGCGCGCAGCCAGGCGCTGCCGGGGGGCAGCCTGCCGGCCTTGAGTTGCTGCTCGGCCGCCGCCGCGCAGCCCTCATCGGCCTCACGCTGCGCCAGCCACAAGTCCTGCACCTGGCGCGCGACGTCGAGTTGGCGCGAGTTGAATTCGGTCAGCAGGGCGTAACAGCGCACCGAGCGGTCGTCGTTCATGCGGAAATTGGGGTATTCGGCCATGAAGCTGCCCCACTCCCGCCTCTGGCCCAGCAGCAGCAGCCAGTCGTTGCGCAGCCGATCCTCCTGGTAGGTGCCGGCAAAGCGGGTCAGAAATTCCTGGATCTGGCCCGGCGTGGCGGTCTCAAGCCGGGCGCGCAGCTCCCAGTAGGCGCCCCAGGGCTCCAGCACATGGCCACGCACCTGCGTCAGCAGCGCGCTCAGGCTCTTGCTGTCGCCTTTCTTGAAGGCCTGGCTCATTTCCAGCATCAGTTCATCGGCCGGCGTCTTGACGATGGCGCCGGACTGGGCCTGGGCCGGCAGCGGCGCGGCCAGCGCGAGGGCGCCCAGCAGCGCAATCGATGTCAAAATGGTATGGAACTGCATGAGGGGATTATGGATAACTCGGATGAAAAAAGGGTGCTGGATAAAAAAGCCCTGCGCAAGCGTCTGGTTGAGCAACGTCTGAACCTGCCGGATCGACTACAGCGTGCCGATCTTTTGCAGCGCGTCATGCGCATCTGGCTGGTCGGTCGTCCCGATGCCGTGATTGGCGCCTATTGGCCGATCCAGGGTGAGTTCGACCCGCTGCCCGCCCTGCACCGCTGGAAGGAAGACGGCGAACTGCTCGACCAGCCCCAACCCCGGAAAATTGGACTGCCGGTGGTGGACAAAGTTCACAAAACCATGGTTTTTCATGCCTGGTATCCCGGCTGCCCGATGGAAGAAGATGCCTACGGCATCCCCAAGCCCAAGGACACCGAGGTGATCGTGCCCACGCTGCTGTTCGTGGCCTGTGTCGGTTATGCGGCGGGTGGCTACCGGCTGGGCTACGGCGGCGGGTTTTATGACCGCATGCTGGCGACACTGACGCCCCGTCCGCTGACCGTGGGGCTCGGGTTTGCATCGGGTTTTCTGCCTGATTTTGAACCTGAGCCGCATGACATGCCGCTCGATGCGATCCTCAACGACAACGGCGTCGTGTGGCCGGTTTGATTTGCTTGGTTTTTTTTGTGAAATAGTTTGCGGGGCTTTTGTTT
>JAKFXU010000156.1 GCA_021731215.1 Rhodoferax sp. | reverse complement strand
TACACCCATTTCACCAGTCCGATCCGGCGTTACCCCGATCTGCTGGTGCACCGCGTCATCAAGGCGATTCTGGCCAAGACCAAGTACCAGTTGCCACTGCTGCCGATCCCGGGCGAAGCGCACGCCAAACTGTCGCGCCGGCTGGAAAAAGGGCTGGCCGCGCGCGTCGCCGAGCCCGGGCACAAGCCCAAGAAGTTGAGCCTGGAGACCCAGGCCTGGCAGGCCGCCGGCATGCATTGCAGCGCCAACGAACGCCGTGCCGACGAAGCCAGTCGCGATGTCGAGGCCTGGCTCAAGTGCAAGTACATGCGCGAGCACCTGGGCGAGGAATACAGCGGCGTGGTCAGCTCGGTGACGAGCTTTGGCATTTTCGTCACGCTCGACGCCATGTATGTCGAAGGGCTGGTGCACATCACCGAACTCGGTGGCGAGTATTTCCGCTTTGACGAGGCACGCCAGGAGCTGCGCGGCGAGCGCACCGGTCTGCGTTACGCCATTGGCTCGCGCGTGCGGGTGCAGGTTAGCCGGGTTGACCTGGATGGCCGGCGCATCGATTTCCGGCTGCTGCAGGAGGGCGAAGGACTGGGCCCACCCCTTGGCAAAGACAAAATGACAGAGCCTTCGGACCGGGCGCCAAAATCTGCCGTTCAGTCGGTGAAGGCGGTCGCCAGACCGGCGGCAGTCAAGGGCAAGGACAAAGGCAAAAAACCACGCCGACGCTCCTGAGGTGATCGACCTCCTTTTCCACCCATCAGAAGCCTGATCAGCGCGTGGGTGGTGCGTCGGTTTTCCGGTTCGGTCGCACAACGCCGTAAGGTGGTGCAGAATGAAACGTTTCAATAGACATTCATGGTAACGTTGCATCAACCTGTGGCAGACGATCAGTCCATGACCCAAGCCATGTCAAGCATTTATAAAACAGACCAAAGGTCACGCTGACTATGGCTGAACTGGACGAACGACTCAATCGCTTGACCGTGAAAATCGTCTACTACGGGCCTGCTTTGTCCGGAAAGACCACCAACTTGACACGACTGCACGACTTGCTGGCGCCGGAACTGATCGGCGACATGATGACGCTGGAAACCGAAGGCGACCGCACCTTGTTCTTTGATCTGCTCCCATTGGGATTTACCGCGCCGTCGGGATTGTTGGTCAAGTTCAAGGTTTTCACGGTGCCGGGTCAAGTGGCGCATGACGGCACGCGTAAAGCGGTACTGTCGCGCACCGATGGCGTGGTCTTTGTCGCTGATTCGCAACGCAAGCAAGCCATGAACAATGGCAGCTCTTTCGAGAATCTTATAAGCAACGCGCCGCTGGTTGGCCTGGATTTGGCCACGTTGCCGCTGGTGGTGCAATTCAACAAGCGCGACCTAAGCGACATCCTGACAGAAGAGGAAATCGACGCCCGCTGGTCGAGTGCGCCTTGGCCGCTTACTTTTGCCTCGGCACTGGAAGGCAGCGGTGTGCTCGACACGTTCAACACCTTGCTCGGTCGCGTCTACGCCAATCTCGACCGTCAATTTTCTCTTGACCGCGTGCACGGCTTGACGCGTCAGACCTTCATCGCTGCGGTCGCAGGAACAGCATGAAGGCGCCCCAATTCGACCGCGATTTAACGCTCGCGGAATTATTGCGCGGCGTGTCCGGCACCCGGCTGGACGCTGCCTTGAGCAAGCTGCTCGGTGCCCAATGGCAGCTGGCTGATCTCGACGGCAAGGCGGTGCGCACTTCGCTGTCGGGTGTTTGCGGCGCGGCGATATCGATACCGCTGCACTGCGATATCGATGTCGTAGGCAAGTTGTTGGCGTCTGATGTGCCGGGCGAAGCAGCCGCGGCTGCTGCTGCCTGGCTGGAGCTGGTGCTGGCGGGCGCTTATCGTTATCAAATGGCAGCCGACCTGCATATCGAAGCGGTCAACTCCGACTTTGAAGCGTTACAGAAAAAGCATGCTGCACTACAGGAATCGGAAACCCGTTACCGCGAACTGTCCGCGCAACTGGAGCAGCGCGTCAAGCAGCAGGTGGACGTGATCGAACGGGCTCAACGCCAGCTTTACCAGTCCGAAAAACTGGCTTCGGTCGGCAGTCTGGCTGCCGGTATGGCGCATGAGATCAACAATCCGATCGGCTTCATCCGCAGCAATCTGGCCAGCGCCCTGGAATACGTCAATAAGATGCAGCCCATATTGAGCGCCTACCGCATAGGGGACATTAACAGCGCGACGCAGCTCTGGAAAAATGCCGACCTGGATTTTGTGTTGCAGGATTTCCCTGGGCTGTTGACCGAATCGGTGGCCGGCGCCGACCGCGTGGCGCGCATCGTCGCGAATCTGAAAAAATACGCGAGTCTCGATTGCGCCATGTTGACGCCAATGGATATTAACGATGCCCTGCGTGCGGTTGTCGACATCGCAGCCCCCCAATTACCCATCGCGCTCGCTTTCGACCTGCAGCCGCTGCCCGCCATCGTGTGCGACCAGAGCCGCATCAATCAAATGCTGCTGTCGATACTGCAGAATGCGGTGCAGGCAATTCAAGGCGAAGGTTTGATCCACATCGCCACCAGCCTGGTAGGCAACCAGATCCAGATCGTGATTGCCGATAATGGCTGCGGTATCGCGGCCGACCTCCTGACCCGAATTTTCGATCCGTTTTTTACCACCAGGGAAATCGGCAAAGGGATGGGACTGGGTCTGACGGTCGCGTGCGACATTGCTGTGTCGCACGGCGGACGCATCGATGTCGACAGTACGCAAGGTGTTGGCAGCACCTTCACGGTTTACCTGCCGACGATACAAGACGCCCAAACCCCCTGACGCACCATTGGCCGCAACATGAGCTACGGACATCTCTTCACCGGAGATCAGGCGCCGACCGATCAACCGGCTTCTATTGTCACGCCGTACCGGATCTTGCTGGTGGATGACGAGCCCAATGTATTGGCGGCGCTTAAGCGCATCTTCCGTCAAGAGAACTATGAAATCGTCACCTGCAATGAACCGAAGCAGGCGCTCGATCTGTTGGCAGCGAAATCCTTCCAGGTCATCATCAGCGACTACATGATGCCCGGCATGAATGGCGGCGAACTGCTCAAGCAAGCGCGCGCGCTTTATCCCGGCATGATCCGCATCATGTTGACAGGCCACGCCGACGTCAACGCCGTAATCAGCGCGATGAAAGCCGGTGCCGTCTACAAGTTCATACTCAAACCCTGGAACGATGACGACCTGCGCGTCACGGTGGCGTTGGCGCTGCAGCAGTTCGAGCTGTTGCAGAAAAACAGCGATTTGCAACGCGCCAACCAGGAGCAAACGAAGGAGATCGAGAAGCTCGCCAAATTCAGTGTTACCAGTCATAGCCAATTGGCCATCTTGCTCAACAAGCGCGGCTTGCTCACCCATCTGCAAGTGCAGGAACTGGTCAGACTGCAGCAGCAATCGCGCAAAGAACCGATGATCAAGCTGATCGTCGAGCGCGGCTGGCTGGCCGAGCAAGCCATCCACGACTTGATCGGCAAGGAGCTGATGATCCAGCAGGTGAGCCTCGATGAGTTCAGCGTGGACGTGTCGGTAGCAGCACTGGTGCCGGCTACGCTGTGTCAGCAGCAAATCGTCATGCCGCTCAAGACCGACAACAAGCGCTTGACGCTGGCCATGGCGGATCCGCTCGACCGTGGCTTGCTCGATGATCTGCGCTTTGTTACCGGACTGGAGGTGGTGCCGGTACTGGCTTCTATCGCAGCGATCAAAGCCAAGATCGCGGAAGTCTATCGAGTCGGTTTGACCGATCTGGCAGATCTGGTGACCTTGATTGGCTCCTCCGATCCCTACGAGGGCATCGAGATTTTTATAGACGACGATGCGGAACGGGCGTCGCTGGAAGAGTTGCTGCAAGGAACCGACGAGCCGCCGGCCATACGACTGGTCAATTCGATCCTGCTGGAGGCGATCCGGCTGGGCGCCTCCGACATTCATATTCAACCGCGCGCCAAGAACATCATGGTGCGCTTGCGCATCGACGGCGTACTGGTCGACAAGATCCAGATCCCGCACAACATGCATCAGTCCCTGGTGTCGCGTATCAAGGTGATGGCCGAACTCGATATTTCGGAACGGCGCCGGCCGCAGGATGGACGCCTTTCCGTGAAGACGCCGCAGCGCATCGTCGACTTGCGCATCTCCACCTTGCCCACGGTCAATGGCGAAAAGATCGTGATGCGCGTTCTTGACCGAAATTCTGCCGTACTGAGCCTGCAGGTACTCGGCTTTTCGGCAGCCGATCTCGCCAAAATCCGCCATGCAAGCGAGAAGCCGCAAGGCATCGTGCTGGCAACCGGGCCGACTGGCAGCGGCAAAACCACCACTTTGTACAGTCTCTTGCAAAGCAGTGCAACGCCGGACAAGAACTACATCACCATCGAAGATCCGATCGAATATTATCTTGATAGCGCAGGCCAGGTTCTGGTGCGCGAAAAAATCGGAATGACCTTTCCCATCATCTTGCGCGCGATCCTGCGGCAAGACCCCGATGTGCTCCTGGTTGGGGAAATCCGGGATCTGGAAACTGCCGAAGTTGCCTTCCATGCAGCACTCACGGGGCACCAGGTATTCTCAACCTTGCACACGAACTCGGCGCTGGCGACCATTTCCCGCCTGTTTGATCTGGGACTCAAGCCATTCGTCGTCGCAACCGCCCTCGAAGCGATCATTGCGCAACGCCTGGTGCGCAAAATCTGTGTGCATTGCAGCACGGAAGAAGTACCCGACGCAAGCTTGCTGCTGCGATTGGGGGGGCGCTTTGCCGGTGCCACGATGCCAACTTTCAAGGGCGCTGGTTGCCAGGCATGTTTCGGCACGGGTTACAAGGGCCGGATCGGCCTGTACGAGGTGTTGGCTCTGGACGACCATCTGCGTCACATGATTGCCAGTCAAATGGCCATCACGGAAATCGCGCGGTATGCGCGGGAGAACGGATTCGTAACACTCCGTGAGGACGCTTACGAAAAGGTCAAGAATGGATTGACAACGCTGGAAGAACTGCTGCGTGTACTAGGACCGCAATGATGGCGTAGCAGTGGGTTATTTGCCGGTTAAATTTTTTGATTCTGGTAAATGTAGACGCTTAGTTGCAGGTTGCCTGATCGCTCGAAACTGATGATCCGGCTGATGATGCGTTCATCCAATACATGCTCCGCCGACAGCATTAACAAGCCACTGGGTGTGATCAGGTCGCGCGACAGCACCATGCCGACTTGCAGTTCACGGGCGGGCAGCGCTATTTCAGCGGGCCGTTCCTTCTCAGCTTGCTTGCGTGATGTGTCGCTGAGCAAGTCAACGAATGCATTCACCACTTCAGGGTCATAGCGTTTGCCGCTGCTGTGGACGATGATGATCCGGGCTTCTTCCGGGCTGAGGTGGCTTGGCGTCAAAGTGCCAATTTGCATACTGTCGTAATCGCTGGCCAGCGTCAAAATCCGGGTGCCGATAGGTATCGCGTCCGCCGACAGTTGTTGCGGGAAGCCGGTGCCGTCGAAGCGTTCAAACTGTGCGCTGATGATCTCCGATGCGGCTCTCAAGTCTTGCAGCGGCAGCAGCAGTTGTTCGGCCTGCGCCGCATGTTTGCGGTAAGCCTCCATCTGGGGCGGTTTCATCATGGCCACCGGGGTGCTGAGCAATTCGTCGGCAAAGCCGACCTTGCCAATTTCGTGCAGCAGGCCGGCGACAAAGATTTCTTGCACCTGCCGGCTGTCGAGCTGCAGTTTCAAGGCAATGCGCCGTGAAAGATCGGCGACGCGGCGCGAGTGCCCGGCCAGCTTGCCGCCGCGCATTTCGATCAGGGTGGAGAACACCTTGATCGAGGTGATGAAATTGGTCTTGAGCTTCTCGTTGGCGCTTTGCAGTGATTCATTGGCGACCCTGAGTTCGGCGGTGCGCGCCTCGACCTTGGCCTCCAGGCTGGCGTTGAGGGCCTTGAGCTTCTCGTTCTGGCGCAGGGTCAGGGCTTCGAGCCGCTTCTTTTCCAGTTCCAGCGCTTTGCGTTCAAGCGCCTGGCGCACGATCAGCACAATGTCGTGGTCGTCCCACGGCTTGGTGATGTAGCGGTAGATTTCACCGCGGTTGATGGCGTCGATGATGGCGCTGATGTCGGAGTGGCCGGTCAGCAACAGGCGCACGGTGTCGGGCCAGCGTGCGCGCACCTGGGCCAGAAACTGTGCGCCATCCATCTCCGGCATGCGCATGTCGGAAATCACGAGGTCAACGGTTTCGCTCTCCAGCAACGCCAATGCGGCTTGGCCGCCCTCGGCCACGTGCACCTGGAAGCCCTTGGCGCGAAACAGACGCCGCAGTGAAGCCAAGATATTGGGCTCGTCGTCGACGCACAGAATCGTGGGCAGTTTTTCATCGCTGTTGTCGGCTGCGGCACTGGCGTCAGTCATGTGGGATTGGCTCCGTTGGCGGCTGGTGTGGCCGGCTGCCTGATGGGCAGGGTGACGCGAAACGTGGTGCCCTTGCCCAGTTCGGTCTGTACGCCGACACGGCCGTGGTGTTTTTGGATGATGCCATAAGACAGCGACAGCCCCAGGCCGGTGCCCTTGCCGATCGGCTTGGTGGTGTAGAAGGGGTCAAAAATGCGCGGCAGCACGTCTTTCTGGATGCCACTGCCGCTGTCGGCCACTTCGAACCACACCCTGTCCTCTTCGACCCCGGTGCGTACCGTGATCTTGCCGCGCTCAGGCCCGATGGCGTGGGCGGCGTTGGTCATCAGGTTCATCACCACCTGGTTGATCTGTGAGGGCATGCATTGCACCTCGGGAATATCACCGTATTCCTTCACCACATCGGCCTTGTATTTCAACTCGTTGTTGATCACGTTGAGCGTGGAGTCGATGCCCTGGTTCAGGTTGGCGAACTGCCAATCCGGGTTGGTGTCCACATGCGAAAAATCCTTCAAATCCTGCACGATTTTTCGCACCCGCACGATGCCCTCCTTGGATTCGCGCATCAGGGTCGGAATGTCCTCCTTGAGAAAGTCGAGTTCGATCTCTTTTCTCAAGGTCACAAGCTCGGACAGGGTCTGGGCATCGCTGTGACGATTTTCCACCTTTTCGTAGGCGCCCAGCATCCGAAAGAGGTCGGCAAGGTACTTTTCCAGCGTGCCGAAGTTGGAGAAGATGTAGCCAACCGGATTGTTGATTTCGTGCGCAACACCGGCTGCCAACTGGCCAATGGAGGCGAGTTTTTCCGACTGAACCAAGTGCTCTTGCGCCATGCTCAGCTTGGCGTTGAGCTCGTTCAATTCTGTATTGCGGCTCATCAGGGCGGCTTCGGCGGCCTCGCGCCGGACAACGTCTTTCAAAAGTGTGCGGTTGGCTTGAGCCAACTCAATGGTGCGCTTCTCGATCAGCTCTTCGAGGGCATTCTGGTACTTGCGTAGCGCCTCTTCTGCACGTTTTCGGTCGGTGATGTCTTGCAGAGTTTCGACCGCACCTGCAATTGATCCATCGGCATTGCGCAAAGGCGTGGCGGTGAAGAACAGCCAGCGTCCGTCGTCGCCAAGGTTAGGAAAGAACCCTTCGGTCTCGTAGGCGTCGGCGATAAGTTGTGATCGGTGGGGCCGGTCCGCGTACAGACTCGCCCACTCCTCGCAGGAGGTCTGGTCGACAATCAGGTCGGCCATGACCGGCCGGTCGTGGCCATAAAAGACCTGGCCGAGCTTGCGCTCGCCGATCATGTTGGCGGCCGTCACCCCCAGCAGGTTTTCGCACGCCTTGTTGAAGTGGGTAACGATATGGTCCGAGTCGATGACGAACATGGCGACCGGACTGCCATCAAAAAAATCGGCCTGCTCCACGCCAGCAAGACCTTGTGCTGCCATGGTGCTTGCCTGCTTGGGTTCGGTCATGGATTTTTCTCCTTCAGGTGTTCAACACGAGGCTGGCACCCGCAAATTGCTTTTCGGTGTTGTTAAATACCTCCAGCAGTGCGTTGTCATCCAGTCCGAGTTGCTGCCACAGGCCGATGGGAACAGGCGGCACCAGGTCGTCCTGGTCCATCGACAGGTCGAGCGCGTGTGCAATGGCGTCGGCTGCCAGAATGACCATTGACAGCCGATGCGTGCCCTGAACTAGTGGTGCATGGTGAGCGGCCACCGCTTGCTGCAATTCCTCGGGGAACTTCCAATGCCGGGTGAGCGCATGGCCAACCGCCGCATGGTCAACGCCGAGCACTGTCTGCTCGGCGGTGAGCAGGTTGCAATCGTGCTGTGCCCGGTGAGCCAGGGTGGCTTCGTAATTGGGCTGGAACAGGGTGGCCAGTACCAGTCGGCCAATGTCGTGCAGCAGCCCTGCGCAGTAGGCGTGCTCCGGATTCAAATTGAGGTGGGCGGCCAGTTCCCTGGCGCAAACAGCCGTCGCAATCGCGTGTCGCCAGAATGGGGTGGCATCGAAACGGGTGTGCGTGCTCCCGGCAAAGGTGCCAATCAGGGCAGCGGTGGAGGCCAGACTGCGCACGGTTCTGAATCCCAGGATGGCGATGGCCTCCTGGATGGTGGCGACCTGGTGCGCCATACCGTAGAAAGAGGAATTGGCCAGTCGCAGCGTTTTGGCTGTCAGTGCCTGGTCTTGTGCGATTTTTTGCGCCAGCGCATCGATGTTGACTTCTTCCTGGTCCATGCTCGCCAGCAACGCCATCACCACCGTCGGCAGGGACGGCAGCTTGTGGATTCTTCGCAGGACTTCGTCCAGCACGATGGCGTTCATGGCGCTTCGGTCCCTCGGTAGCGGGTCATGAGATCGAGTAGGTAGCGATGATCCGGGCTTTCGTTGACATGCCGGAACAATCGCGCCAGGCGTCCGTGGTGATGCTGGCGCAGCGCGGCCTCCTGGTTCTTGGGGTCAGCGGCTTGCGGCTGGAGATCGAGCACCCAGAGTTCCGTGACGTTGCGCCGGTGCAGGGCGGCAATAGTGGCATCGCTCAGTTCCATGCCCGGCGCCATCAACACCTCGCCTCTGGTGTCGATCAGGGCGCGCGCCAGCGTCATGCCTGCCTTGGCGTGCTCCAACCTCAGATGAAGTTCCTGGTTGATCATGAATTCAGTCCGGCCTTGGTCAAAGTCACTAATCTGCCCCGAGATCGCGAGTTTGCCCCCATGGTGTTCCACTTGACATCATAGCTGGTGTCCTCAATCAGCAGTGCGTAGGGTACTCCTTCGGCTGCAACCGCAATGGCTGCGTCGATGGTCGGCAGGGCGTTGGCCAACTCGACGCCCAGCAGCGGTCCTTCGCGTGCGAACAGATGCTCGGCGGCTGCGTTGACAAAGGCCATCAGACCTTCATCGTCCACACCAATGACCGGCACGGGGACGTGCTGCAAGGCTTCGCGCACGATCGCCAGACTGGCTTCGTCACGTTCGATCTGGTGGTGCGTCTTTTGCAGCACGTCACCGAGTTGCCGGTTGGCGGCCACAAGTTCCTGGTTCGTGGTGCGAACCTTGATGTCGAGCTGCTGGTTTTGATCCAGCAGTTCCTTGTACTCAAAGGCCTTGTTGACGTGCTCGCGCAGTTGTTCGTCCTCCCAGGGTTTGGTAAGGAAGCGGTAGATAGCCCCTTCGTTGATGGCGTCGGTGACGGATTGCAATTCGGTGAAGCCAGACAAGACAATACGAATGGTGTCGGGGTAGTGGACTTTGGCGGCGCGCAGGAACTCGACGCCGGTCATGCCCGGCATGCGCTGGTCGGAGATGATGACATCGACCCTGTGCCTGGAGAGCACGTCCAGGCCTTCGGCCCCGCTGTTGGCAGTCAAAATGGTGTGGCCATCGCGCCGGAACAGGCGTTTGAGCGCGGCCACGATATTGGGTTCATCATCGACCAGCAGCAGGGTGCGTTGCGGTTTTTGCAGGCGCAGCAGATGGAGTGGCAACTGCCGGCCCTCAGAAAAAAGTTCTTCAATGGCCTGGGCAGGAATGGGTCTGGAGAAGAAGTAACCCTGGATCTCGTCACAGCCGCTGGTGCGCATGATCTCGCACTGGGCTTCGGTCTCTACCCCTTCGGCGATCACCTTCAGACCCAGACCATGGGCCATGGCGACGATCACCTTCACGATCACGGCGTCGCTCTGGCTGGTGGTGATGTCCCGCACAAAGGATTGGTCGATCTTGACCTTGTCAAAGGGAAAGCGTTTGAGGTAACTCAGTGATGAGTAACCGGTGCCAAAGTCGTCCAGCGCAAGCTTCACGCCCAAGTTCTTGAGCTCTTTGAGCATGGCCTCGCTGCGGGGAACATCATCCATGAGTGCACCCTCGGTCACTTCGAGGTAAATAAGCGCGGGATCGACTTGGTAATCAGAGAGGGCGCTTTTCACCTGCTCAATCAAATCGGCATCATGAAACTGCAAGGGTGAGACATTGATGGCCACGTGCGGGACTTGGATGCCCTTGCCCAGCCAGGTGCGAAGGTCACGACAGGCGCGCCGGAACACCCACTCGCCAATGCCCTTGATCAGGCCAAACTCTTCGGCCAGGGGAATGAACCGGACCGGCGAGATCGCACCCAGATCGGGGTGCTGCCAGCGTAACAGCGCTTCCACGCCGCTGATCTGTCCGGTCTGCAAGTCCACCAGCGGCTGGTAGGCCAGTTGCAACTGATCCAGTGTGGCCGCATGGCGCAAGGCCTTCACCATATGGTCGCGTGCACGCACCTGCTGGTACATGTCGTCGCTGTAGAACTGGAAGGTGTCACGCCCACTGACCTGCGCGCGGTGCATGGCAATTTGGACGGCCTTGAGCAGCGCGTCAAAGTCGCTTGCGTTGTCGGGGTAACTGGCGATGCCGATGGAAGCGGTCACTGTTAGCGCGTGATCGCCCAACTGGCAGGGTTGAGCCAGTTCCCGCAGCAGTTCGGCGGCCAGGTGTGCCGCCCCGTCCGAAGCAGTGCTGGGCAGCACCAGCACAAATTCCTTGCCGCCCAAGCGTGCCACAGTGTCCTGGGCGCGCACCGAGCCGCTGAGCCGTTTGGCCATTTCCACCAGTAGCTCGTCACCGATGCTGTGGCCCAGCGTGTCGGTGATTCTCTTGAAATGGTCAATGGCCACCAGCATCATGGTCAGGGGTTCGCTGGCGCGCTGCATCATGCTGATGGCGTGCGCGGTGCGGTCTTGCAGCAGGGCGCGGTTGGGCAGGCCGGTGAGGGCGTCGAAATAGGACAATCGCTGGATGCGATTTTCTGCGGCCTTCGCATCGCTCAGGTCGCTGAAGTTGCCGATGTAGTGCGTGATCTGCCCTTGCGCGTCGCGCATGGTCGAGATCGCCAGCCACGCGGGGTACTCAGTGCCATCTTTGCGGCGATCCCAGATTTCGCCGGCCCAGCAGTCTTTGGTGTTGATGGCATCCCACATGGCACGGTAGAACTCCGGGCTGTGCCGCCCGGAAGACAGGATGCGCGTGTTCTTGCCCAGCAGCTCAGCCTCGGTGTAGCCGCTAAGCGCGGTAAAGGCCTTGTTGGCCAAGACGATATGGCCCCGCGCATCGGAAATGGTGATGCCTTCACGGCCGTGTGCGAATACCTGGGCGGCGAGTTTGATCTGCGTTTGTTGTGTTTTCAGCAAGTCTTCGGCCCGCTTGCGCGCGCTGATGTCGGTATGCGTGCCGATCATGCGCAAGGGTTTGCCGTCCTCGCTGCGGCTGACTACCATGCCGCGTTCGAGTATCCACTGGTAGCTCCGATCCTTGCAGCAGACCCGGTGTTCGCTGAAGTAACTTGAGGTCTTGCCGTCTAAATAGTCCTGCAGTGTGCTGTGGGTGTTGGCCTGGTCCTCAGGGTGGATGCGTTTCTGCCATTCCTGCGGACCATTTCCAATCTCGTCTTCGGCGAAGCCGAGTATGGCCTTGCAGCGGTTGCTGAAAAATACGGTGTTGTTGGCCATGTTCCAATCCCAAAGGCCGTCACCGGAACCTTCAATGGCGAATTTCCAGCGGAATTCGCTCTCTTTTAATGCGTCTTCCCGTTGCGCCAGGGTTTCCAGCAGACGATTGAAGCCGCCGATCAGTTGGCCGATTTCGTCTTGCCGGGTGATGGGCAAGGGCTGCGGGGATTGGTTGGTATCCGACAGGGTGGCCAGCGTTCTCGCGGTCGCCAGCATCGGTGCAAGTTCGCGTCTTAGCATCCACCAGGTCAGTGCACCCGCCAGCAAGGTCAGAAAGATTGCGGTTAGCAGCATGCGCTGCTGCATGGCGCGAATCGGAGCAAAGGCTTCGGCGGTCGGTAGCGCGATGCCCATAAACCAGCCCGCCACCGGGATGCTTTTGGCAGCAGCGAGTTCTTGCTCGCCACGGAAATTGACAAGAAGGCCATAGCCCTCGAAGCCCTGCGCGAACTTGTCGTGCAGCGGATTGATGCCGGGGGCGGGTAGCGGCTGCATGATGCGGCTTTTGTCGGAAGCGGTGACGAACAGGTTGTGCTGCGGCGCAGCCAGCAGATAGGCGCCAGTCTTCCCGTAGCTGCCTTTGGTAATCTTGTCCAGAAAATTGGGCATGCCCAGTTTGGTCACACCGGCCAAGACACCGATGACCTTGCCCTGCGCATCGCGAATGGGTGCCGCCATGACGAAAACAGGAGCCAATAGCCTCTTGCCTATGACTGGCCGGCCGATCGTCGCCTTCCCCTCGTTGAGCGTGGCGGCTACGTAATCTCTGTCCATGTAATTGACACCGAACCGTTCTGCCGAGAGCGGAAGGGAAGCAGTCGCGGTGCCATCAAGCCGGGTGGTGAAGGTGCCACCATTGAACAGATCCTGAAGAGCCGGGCGCTGTTCCAGGAATGTCTGCAAGACCGCGGTATCCTCCAGCATGGCCGGGCTAACGCTTGCGGCAACTTTTTCCAGCGCCCTTAACCGGTTGTCCAATTGCTCATTGACCTCAGCGGCGATGAAAGATACCGTTGAGAGTTGCTGTTCGCCCAACAGGCGTTGCATATCCTCGCGCAGCATCCGGCTGGCGTAGAACGCCAGCGACCAAATTCCGACCAGGAAAATAGCCAGTGTGAAGAGGGTCACTCTTGTCATTAGAGATCGCCACTGAAAGATACGAAAGTTCATTTTCAAGGTCAAGAGGGTTGTTCAGTCGCGCTGACGATGTTATCGTCACTATTCATCATGTTGCCACTCTGCGCCAAAGACACACCAGGGGCCCACAAAAACACCGTACCAACAGCCATCGCAAGCAAGTTTGCCGTTAATTTTGCTTCGCGAAACGAAGAAATTAGTTGACCCGCTAAACACAGGGCGCTTGCAGATGAAAGGGCATCACGCCAGCACACGCCGTTTTGTTTCTGGCCGAGCCGCAGAATAAGAGACCGGTGGCAGCCAAGGACTGGTCGGTGCGAGAAGCCGCTTGGATAACAGCAGGCTGAGCACTGAGGCAGTCATGAGTTAGAGAAAGACCAATAATTGAGTCAATTTCTTGAACTGGTTTTTGGTTGTTTTTGGCATGCGGTCTTTACTGGGCAGTTGGTGAAGTGCCAATATATGTCAAAGATCAGGCATCTTGTCGGCTGACCAGGATATGTCGCAACAAAACGTAAGTTCTGCTTGGATGCGTGACCATTCGCGTCCACGGCTGGCATCCTCGAAGTGCCTACCGGTCGAGTCTTGCCGCAGTACCTATCAGCTTCAGATACGCCACAGGTACAGCAGCGACAGCAGCGTGCCGGCCGCTGCGCCAAGGTAGACCAGCACCGCCACGAGGCCGTCCTGGCGCAGGCCGAAGTCGTGCAGCGTCACGCGCAGGCGGTGCGCGGCATGCCACAGGAACAGCGAGATTACGCCCCACAGGAACAGCTTGCCAAACCAGTGGGCGGCAAACGCGTGCAGTCGCTCATAGCGCAGCAGCTCGGGCGCGTAGCCGAGCGCCGCCAGCAAGAACAGCAGCACCAGCACTGGCGCCAGAAAGGCCGCCAGCGTGCCGCCGGCGGCAAACAGGCTCCAGACAATCGGTTTGTTGGACTTGGCCATGGCTAAAGCACTCCGGCAAAAAACAGCACCAGCAGCGACACCAGTGCCCACACCGCGTAGTGCGCGCCCACAATGTATTTGCCGGCCAGAAACTCCTCGCCGATCTGCACCGGCATCGCTTTGGGCGTGACGTTGAACCAGCTTGTCGTGTTGTGCACGGCAAAGGCCAGCACCAGCAGCAGCCCGAGCGCGCTCCAGGGGCCGGTGATGGCCGCCAGGAACGACTCGTAGGCGGCTTGCCCTTTGGATAGACGCTCCAGCGCGCACAGCAGCAGCAGGGCGAAGGCGCCGATGAAGATGCAGGTCACTTCGCGCGACATGTAGCGCAGGTAGCGCGGCTGCTTCAAGTACCAGCCGGTCTTGGAAACCTCGCGCACAAAGGGTTTGCGGCTCATGGCTTGCCTCCGGGTAACAGATGTTCCTTGAACCAGTCCAGGGTGCTGGCGACCTTGACCTGTTGCAGCGCACCGGCCGGGTCCACCGCCTTGGGGCAGACCTCGGAGCAGGCGCCGACAAACGAGCACTCCCACACGCCCTCGTTGGTGGCAATCACTTGCTGGCGCTCATCGCGTCCGCCGTCGCGTGAATCCAGGTTGTAGCGGTGCGCCAGCGTGATGGCGGCCGGGCCCAGAAATTTGGGCTGCAAGGCGTATTCGGGGCAGGCGGCGTAGCACAACATGCAATTGATGCACATGGAAAACTGCCGGTACTTCATCAGTTGCGCTGGCGTCTGCTTGTACTCGCCCTGGTCGATGCTCTTCTGCTCCTTGGGGATCAGATAGGGCTTGACGCGCTTGAGCTTGTCGATGAAGTCGTCCGCCACCGTCACCAGGTCACGCTCGACCGGGAAATTGGCCAGCGGCTCGACCCGGATCACACCTTCATAGTCGCGCAAAAAGGCGTGGCACGACAGCTTGGGTTCGCCGTTGACCATCATGCCGCAACTGCCGCACACCGCCATGTGGCAGGACCAGCGGTAGTTCAGCGTCGGGTCGATGCTTTCCTTGACGGCGTTGAGCGCGTCGAGCACCACCCACTCTTCCTTGCACAGCACTTCGTAACGCTGAAAATGCGGCTCGGCGTCCTGCTCCGGGTCGTAGCGCAGCACTTCGAGTTGCACCATCCGTTCCGAACGGATGGTGCAACTC
>JAKFXU010000157.1:14724-15399 GCA_021731215.1 Rhodoferax sp. | reverse complement strand
GGTCTTCATGCTGCTGTGTCCTCACGAAATGTTGCAGAATCACCCCATCGGAATTGACGGGGTGAATGTGCAGAATAAATCGTGTCAGCTCAGGGGTGGACTACTCCGCGTAGCGGCTTCGTCCAACCATGGCATCTACTGCTGATCTTGCACTATTAGCCTTGCGCGTCTACTCAACGCCGACTGCAACTGATGGCACCAATGTGGAACTAAACCGCCCTGCCATTCCCGCCGGCTGGGAAGAACTGGAATACCACCCCGACGGCCAGTATGGCTTCTCCTACGGCGTCTTCAGACGGATCGGCACCACCGAAGTCGTTGTAGCCTACGCTGGCACCAACAGCGGCATCGACTGGGTTGCCAATGTCAAAAACGGCATCGGGTTGAGTTCAACGCAGACCACGGAAGCCGCATTGGCCTACCTGACAGCCAAACAGCAATATGGTTCGAATATCACCTTGACCGGTCACAGCCTGGGCGGCGGTCTGGCCTCGGTCATGGCGGTCTGGTTTGACCGGCCCGCTGTGGTCTTTGATGAAGCGCCGTTTGAAATGACGGCCAGAAACCTGTGGACGATCTTGGCAACCAAGTCGGCTTTAAATCTGGCGGGGTATAGCGATAGTGCATTCAACGGATACGACGTCCTGGCGAACTACACCGCACGCGAAGCCAAGG